>DATAIY010000412.1:0-1959 GCA_036262475.1 Solirubrobacterales bacterium | reverse complement strand
TCCCGCAGCTCCTGAAGGCATTCGGCGGCGGCCGCGGCGGCGCTGCGGATCGCCGCCGCCGAATGCCTTCAGGAGCTGCGGGAGAGCGACCCCAAGCGCGAGCTGCTCAAGCGGGCCCTGGCGAGGTTGCAGGCGCCGGGGCCACAGCCGGGCCTCGACCAGCTGATCAGCCTCCGCATCGGCAGCAAGGCGAAGTCGATCGCGCCCTACCGCGAGGCGATCGACGCGGCGCTCTCCAGCTGCGCCGAGGCCGGCGAGGGAGGCGAGGCCTACGGGCACCTGGCCACCCTGCTGGAGCTGTTCTCGGCCCGGTTCGAGGCGGCCAAGGAGAGGCGCACCGGCATCGACTTCGAGGACCTGCAGATCCTCGCCGCGCGGCTGCTGGAGCGGGCCGAGATCGGCGAGTCCTACCGCAGCCGCTTCAGCCACCTGCTGGTCGACGAGTTCCAGGACACCAACCGCCTGCAGCTGCGGTTGATCGAGGCGCTGCGGGGCCCGCGCAGCGAGCTGGTCGTGGTCGGCGACGAGTTCCAGTCGATCTACGGCTTCCGTCACGCCGACCTCGAGGTCTTCCGCCAGCAGCGCAGCCAGATCGAGCGGCGCGCCGACGCCGAGTTGATGGAGCTGAGCGGCAACTTCCGCTCGCGCCCGCAGCTGATCGCCGCCGTCAACCGCTTCGGCGAGGCGCTGCTCGGCGACACCTACCGGCCGCTGCGGGTCGGCGCGGCGGCCGCGGAGGAGGTGCCTGGCGGCCAGGAGCCGGCGGTCGAGCTGCTGCTGACCGGGCGCGAGGGCTGGGACGCCGAGGAGATCGAGCTGGAGCCGGCGATCGACGGTCGCACCCCGCTCAACTGTCTGGCCGAGGCGCGCTTCCTGGCAGCGCGGATGCGCGCGCTCGCCGACGCCGGGACCGGGCGCGGCGAGATGGTCGTGTTGCTGCGCGCATTCACCCACCTCGACGCCTACGAGGACTCGCTGGAGCGGGCGGGCCTGCGCCCCTACGTCGTTGGCGGCCGCGGCTACTGGTCCCAGCAGCAGGTCTCCGATGTCTGCGCGCTGCTGGCGACGATCGCCAACCCGCTCGACGACCAGGCGCTCTTCGGCGCCCTCGCCTCCCCCGCCTGCGCCGTCGCCCCCGACACGCTCTGGCTGCTGCGGGCCGCCGCGGGCAGGCGGCGCCACGTCTGGCCGACACTGGAGCGCGCGGTCGGCGCCGGCGAGGCGGAGCTGGACGAGCCGGAGCGGCTGGCGCAGATCCCGGACTCCGAGCTGGGCCTCCTGCGCGACTTCGCGGCGACGATCGGGGCGCTCCGCGAGCGTGGGCCGCGGCTGTCCCTGGCGGCGCTGATCGAGGCGGCGACGACCGAGACCGGCTACGACCTGGCGGTGCTGATGCGGCCGGCCGGCGAGGCCCGTTTCGCCAACGTCCGCAAGCTGATGCGCCTCGCGGTCGAGTTCGAGTCCCGCGAGGGCCGGGACCTGCGCGGCCTGCTCGACTTCCTCGCCGCCCGGGCCGAGAGCGACGCCGAGGCCCAGGCCGCCACCGCCGCCGAGGGCCACGACGGGGTCAGGATCATGACCGTCCACAACGCCAAGGGGCTGGAGTTCGACGTCGTCGCCGTCCCCGACCTCTCGCGCAGCCTGCTGGCCGGGGCGCGGCCGCCGCTGCTGGTGCTCGGCCGCGAGCAGCCGCCGCGGGTGGGGATGCAGCTGCGCCGGCTCGGCAGCGCCTCGATCAACCTCTATGAATATGGCGAGCTCCTGGAGGACGCGCGGGAGCGCGACGCCGAGGAGGGGCTGCGCCTGTTCCACGTCGCCGCCACCAGGGCCCGCGAGCGATTGATCCTCAGCGGCGTCGTCAAACCCGAGCCCGGTCGGGAAACCAAGCCCAGCACTCCCGTGATCGAGCGCCTGCTCGAGGCCCTGGGGGTCGAGCGCGACGCCGACGCGTCCGTGATG
>DATAIY010000411.1:0-3449 GCA_036262475.1 Solirubrobacterales bacterium | reverse complement strand
TCCTTGCAGGGCCCCTCGCAGACCTTGCAGGTCCGAGCTAGGTCTTCGGGGTCAGATTCTGGAGGGTCGTCGCCGCTGTCACCGGATCGGGCCGATGATCGGACCGTGCGGCGCGTGGAGCGTCGTCCCTGGGGCCTCGATGTGGACGAGCTGCGCGTCAGGGCTTTCCGGTGGAGGCGCGTCGATCGTGTGCGTAGGGACTCGGCACGCCGGCAGGCGGTCCGCGCTTCGCGCTCAAAGGGCTCCGCATCCTCAACCCCGTAGCAATTCCTGAGGATCTCGGGATCCTCGCCACGGAGACTCAGAGCATGCCGCCTTACGTTGGACGCGCGCCGCTCGGCCTGCGCGGCCTCCCATTGGGCCTCCCATACGCGGATGACCTGAGCGGGGGGGCTTACCTCGCCGGTCAGCTCGACCGTGATGACCTTGCCCAACTCCGCGATCTCGCGGCGGAGGGTCGCCCCCCAGAGGCCGGCCTTGAAGTTGTCGCCGTTGCGCTCGTGGTGCCGGGCGATGTGTGCCAAGCAGCCCAAACGGTCAGCGGGGTCCTTATCTGCCGGCGAATACTCGAGCCAGGTTTCGGCTCCGACGCCGACGTCGACGTCGAGGGCTTTCTCGGCTGCCTCAACTTCGCCGAGGGTTCGGTCGTGCATATCGGTGGACATCGTGGTGAACTTCCTTTCGTGGTGAGGTCAATCTAAGGCCGGTCAGTGGGATGGCTAAGGCGTTTCGCGGCGCTGCCGCCCCAGCTGGAAAGCGACAACGCCGCGGAAGCCAAGGCTCACCACGAACCAATGCACATTGTCCGCTTTGTGACGGCGGCAAAGCGGAGCGCCGTCGCGCGACTCGCGCGATAACCAGCCCGTGCGCCAGTCGTGCGCCAGTCAGCCTCCTAAACGACCGGAAACAACCGGACCTAACCGGAGCCTTTTTGGCTTAACCATGCGGAATAGCGCACCGCAACGCGATCCGCCGCAGATCGCGATGTTATGTGCTCGTGCACAACGTCGAGTCCGTCCTGATCCTGCTGCTGGCGGCGGCGCTTCTGGTCCGCCTCGCCGATTTCGGCAAGATCCCGGCGCCGATCGTCCTGGTCCTGGGCGGCCTCGGGATCGCACTGGTTCCCGGGCTGCCGGAAATCCAACTCGACCCCGACGTCGTCTTCCTCGTCTTCCTGCCGCCGCTCGTCTACGCGGCCGGCTGGCGCACCTCGCCGCTGGAGCTGCGGGCGCTGGTGCGGCCGCTGGCGCTGCTCTCCGTCGGCCTCGTATTCGTCACCGCCGCCGCCGTCGCCGTCGTCGCCCACGCCCTCGTCCCGGAACTGGGCTGGGCTGAGGCGGCGGTCCTCGGCGCCATCCTCGCCCCCACCGACGCCGTCTCCTCGACCTCGATCTTCCGCCGCCTCGGGGCGCCGGAGCGGGTGCGTCTGCTGGTCGAAGGCGAGTCGATGATCAACGACGGCACCGCCCTCGTCCTCTACCGGATCGCGATCGGCGTCGCCACCGGCAGCGCCTTCAGCTTCGGCGGCGCCGTGCTCGAATTCATCGGCATCTCGGCGGGGGGAATCGCCGTCGGCCTCGCGGTCGGCGCCTTCTCCAACCTCGTGGTCCGCCGCCAGACCGACGGCGGGCTCTCGATCTTCCTCTCCGTCCTCACCGCCTACGGCGCCTATGTCGGCGCCGAGCAGCTGCACGTCTCCGGGGTGCTGGCCGCGGTCGTCGCCGGCGTTTACGGCGGCTACCAGTCGCCGCGCTCGCTCGACGCAGACATCCGCCTCAGTGCCGTCGCCTTCTGGGGCGTCCTCGTCTTCGCCCTGGAGATCACCCTCTTCGTCCTCCTCGGGCTGCAGCTGCCGGGGGTCGTCAACGCCCTCAACCAGACCTCCTCAGGCGTCGGCGACCTGCTCGTACCGGTGGCGGCGATCGCCGCCGTCTCGATCTCGGTCCGCCTCGCCTTCGTCTTCGCGATGGGCTCCGACGCCGGCGAGACCGCCGGCCAACGCTTCGCCGTCGGCTGGAGCGGGATGCGGGGGGCCGTCTCCCTCGCCGCCGCACTCGCGGTGCCGCTCAGCGTCGGTGCCCGGCCACAGATCATCTTCCTCACCTTCGCCCTGATCCTCGTCACCCTGGTCGGCCAGGGCCTCTCCCTGCCCTTCATCGTCCGCGCCCTGAAGCTGGAGGAGCCGCGACGCTGGAGCGACGAGGAGGCGGTGGCGCGGATGGAGGCGGCGCAGTCGGCGCTGGACCGGCTCGACCAGATCGAGGACGAGGAGCGAGCCTCCGAGGCGCAGTTGAAGCGCCTGCGCGACCTCTATCGCGGCCGCTTCCGCATGTGTCAGGCCGTGCTCGGCGGCGAGGACCCCGAGACGGCCGCGAGGGAGCAGCGTTTCGCCAACTACGGCAAGCTGCGGCGGGAGCTGATCGGGATCGAGCGCGAGGAACTGCTCAGTCTGCGAAGCGCCGGCCGACTGCGGAACACGACGATGCGCCAGATCGAGCGCGACCTCGACCTCGAGGAGGCACGAATCCGCTCTTAGGCCGCGGCTGTGGCGAAGAAGTCGCGCGCCCGCGCCGCGACCAGGTCCGACCGCTCGTCGGCGATGAAGTGGCCGCAGCCGTCGACCAGCTCGACCTCCATCTCCTCGGCGTGATGCTGGTACCCGGCGAGAAGCTCGGGCCGCAGGGCGGCGTCGTCGGTGCCGAACAGGAGGCTGGTCGGCACGACCAGTCTCTGGTGAGCGTAACGGCCGCGCATGATCGCCGGTGCCTCGCGCAGGTTGAAGACCCGGTACATCTGCACCGCTGCCCGCGCCCGGGCCGGCTCGGCAAATTTGTCGGCGAAGGCGAGCAGGGTCTGCTGGTCCCATGCCTCGCTCGCGGTGGAGGCGCCGACCAGCACTTTCGAAACGAACTTGCCGCTGCGGTGCAGGCGATAGCCGACCCCGGGGCTGAGGATCAGCCACTGATACCAGAAGCGCCAGAGGTGCGGCAGCATCGCCCGGGCGCTGACCCAGGGAGGCAGGATGTTGAGGGCGAGGAAGCGCTCGAAGCGCTGTGGAGTACGCAGGCAGAGCAGGAAGCCAATCCAGCCGCCCCAATCGTGGCCGACGAGCTTGACCCGCTCGAGGCCGAGCTCGTCGAGGACGGCGAGGACATCGGTCGCCATCTCCTCCTTCAGATAGCCGTCGCGCGGCGCGTCGGACCAGCCGAAGCCGCGGAGGTCGAGTGCCAAGACGCGGTGGCGGTCGGCCAGGGCGGGCATCAGGTGGCGCCACTCGTACCAGTGCTGCGGCCAGCCATGCAGGCAGAGCACTACGTCGTCTCCGGCGCCGGCTTCGGCGACGTGGAAGTCGATGCCCCGAGCCCGCACCGTGCGGTGCGTGACCCCCTCGACGAAAGGCGGGCCCGTCATTCGGACGATCGGCGCGGCGACCGGCAGCGCGCCGGGAT
>DATAIY010000410.1:0-9113 GCA_036262475.1 Solirubrobacterales bacterium | reverse complement strand
CGGCCGGATCGCCGACCGGGTCGGCCGCAAGCGGGTCTTCATCCTCGGCCTGCTCCTCTTCGCCGCCGCGTCCGGGCCCTCCGCGGTCGCTCCCTCGCTCAACGTCCTGATCGCGGCCAGGGTCCTGCAGGCGGTGGGCGGGGCGATGATGCTGCCGACCACGCTCGGCCTCATCCTCCCCGCCTTCCCGGTCGAGCAGCGGACGCTGGCGATCGGCATCTGGTCGGCCGTCGGCGGCGTCGCCGCGGCGCTCGGACCGCCGATCGGGGGTCTGCTGGTGCAGCTCAGCTGGCGCTGGATCTTCGTCGTCAACGTCCCGATCGGGATCGTCACCGCAATCGTCGCGGCCCGCGTACTGCAGGAGGTGCGCGAACCCAAGGACGGCCGCCCCGACCTGCTCGGCGCCGCCGAGCTGGCGCTCGGGATCGGCCTGCTTACGCTCGGCATCGTCAAGGGACCCGACTGGGGCTGGGCGGACCCGCGTGACCTCGCCTGCTTCGCCGGCGCCATCGCTCTCGTCGTCGCCTTCGTCGTCCGCTCCGCCCGCCACCACGCGCCGGTGATCGAGCTGCCGCTGCTGCGAGTCCGCTACTTCGCGCTCGCCAAACCTCGCCGCGATCGTCTTCTTCGCCGGCTTCGGCGCGATGCTGCTCTCCGGCGTCCTGCCGCTGACCGAAGTGACCGAAGTGTGGGGCTACTCGGCGCTGACCGCCGGCTTCGCGCTCTCGCCCGGACCGCTGATGGCGGCGACCTTCGCGATCCCGTCCGGGCGCCTCGGCGGCAGAATCGGTCAGCGCCCCGTCGCGGCAGCGGGCGGCCTCGTCTTCGCCGCTAGCTTCGCCTACATCCTCGCCACCGTCGGCAGCACGCCCGAATACGCCAGCACCTTCCTGCCCGGGTTCATGCTCGGCGGCGCCGGCGTCGGGATGGTCCTCGGCACCCTGCCGGCGGCGGCCACGGCGTCGCTGCCGCCGACGCGCTTCGCCACCGGCACTGCGGTCTTCGGGATGGCGCGTCAGCTCGGGGCCGCGATCGGCGTCGCGGCGCTGGTCGCACTGCTGAACGACAGCACCGGTGGCGACCTCCTCGCCGGGTTGCAGCGGGGCTGGTGGTTCTCGCTGGCGACGGGCCTCGGCACCGCCGCCCTGGCCCTGGCTTTCGGACCTGTCGGCGTCCGCTCGTCCCGGCCGGCGCCGGAGCTCGCCCCGCAGCGCGGAGTCGCCTAGCCCACGACGGCTATGTCGCTTCGAAGGGCCCGCGGCCGCGCAAGCGCAGGCGCTCGTCCTCGGCGACCCCGGCGTTGAGGTCGGCCTCGGTGATCTCGGGAGCGCCGCGGCGGCGGCGCATCTCGTTCTGCGCCTCGAGCATCTGGCGGATGTCGTCGATCTCGTTCTGGGCCTCGACCTCGGGCGAGCGGGTCGGCGTCCAGTCGACCAGGTCGGAGGACGAGCCGGGGTAGAAGTGCCCGACCAGCAGCAGCGCGCCGATGATGAAGGCCAGTACCGCGAGCGTCCCCAGAACGAACAGCACCCATCCAGGATACGGTGCCACAGTGAGCACGGAATTCATCGAGCTGGCAAGCGTCGACGGAGACGTGACCCCGACTGGCGTTGCCACGATCGGACTGAAGGACGACGGCCTCTACCGCGGCGACGGCGCCTTCGAGGTGATCCGCCTTTACGAGGGACGCCCGTTCGCGCTCGGCGAGCACCTCGACCGGCTCGGCCGCTCGGCGGCGGCAATCGAGCTCGAGTTCGATCGCGCCGCGCTCGAGCGTGAGATCGAGGCCCTGCTGGCCGAGGCGCGCGACGCCGACGGGCAGCTGCGGCTGATCGTCACCCGCGGCGGCCGCCGGATCGCGGTCACGGAGCCGGTCCCGGTTCACGCCGAGACGCTCACGCTGGCCACCGTCACCTACAGCCCGACGGTGATTCTCAACGGGGTCAAGTCGCTCTCCTACGCAGCCAACATGCAGGCCAGCCGGCTGGCGAAGGGGCGGGGCGCCGACGAGGCGGTGCTGGTGCGGCCCGACGGCATCGTGCTGGAGCCACCGACCTCGACGATCTTCTGGGTCTCCCCCGAAGGCGAGCTGCGTACGCCGGCGCTCGACGACGGTGTGCTCGAATCGATCACCCGCGACCGCCTGATCAAGGCGCTGCACGTGGAAACGGGCAGCTGGCATATCGACGACCTGCGCGCCGCCAGCGAGGCCTTCCTCGCCTCGACGGTGCGCGAAGTCCAGGCGGTTGCGGCGATCGACGGAACGAAGCTCGCCGCCGCGCCCGGAACGCGAACCCGCGGGGCACAGGAGGCCTTCGCGGCAACGCTGGGGAGCGAGCTGCCCGAGCTTTGACGATGGATGGACTTCCAGCTGAGCGACGAGCAGATACTGATCTCGGAGAGGGCGCGGGAGTTCGCCGACCGCGAGATCCTGCCGCGGCCGCCCGGGACTTCGTGGTCGATCACGACGGTCGCGAGCCCGTCGGACTCCGCATAGACGGCGGCGCGAGGCCGGCCGGGCCGGCGCCGACGATGGCGATGTCGTAGTTCCGCATCAACGGCGCCGCTCTAACTCCCCACTCCTGCGCCACCATCTCGATCGTCGCCGCGGCGCCGAGGCGGTCGCCGTCGATCAGGACCGGCAGCTCGGCCGGTGGCGCCGCGGGCGGCGAGGATCTCATCCGCCTCGGGGGTGCCCGCCTCGAACCATTCGAGCGGCTGCGCGGCGCGGGTGAGGAGGTCGCGGAGTCGGCGGTCGTCGGCGCCGAGGCGGTGCCCGACGACCTGAACGGTCGGTCGGTCGGTCGGGCTCATCCGCCGCCGAGGCGGAACATCAGTTCATCCGGATAGCACCAGCTCCAGTCCTCCCCCGGCTCGGCCGAGCGGATGATCGGATGACCCGTCGCCCGATGGTGGTCGGTCGCGTGCTTGCCGACCGAGTTGTCACAGCAGCCGACGTGGCCACAGGTCTGACACATCCGCAGGTGGACCCACCGCATTCCCGTGGCCAGACACTCTTCACAGCCCTCGACCTCGCCCGGCAAGCCGAGGAACTGGATCGAGTCGAGATGGGTGCATTCAGCCGCCGTACCCCGACCATACACTCGCCGCCGCGGCGGCTCCAGCTGCCGCCGCTCAGCCGACGAAGAGCAGGACCCAGACGACCGCGGCGAGCGGCGCGACGGCGATCAGGCGGACCCCGGTATCGCGGCTATTCTGCTGCAGCTCGAGCAGACCGAGAATCAGAACGACCGGCGGCAAAACCACGGCGATGCCGAAGAAAGAGGCTGCTGGCGCGCTCGCCCATCGTCGCACCCGATGCCCAGGCCGAGGCTAGGAACCGGCTGGGGCGATCTCGACCGGCTCGCCGCCGGGCATCCAGTGCGCCTCGACCGGGGGCGGGCTGTCGCGCAGGTAGCGCTCGGCGTCGAGGGCGCCCATGCAGCCGGTGCCGGCGGCGGTGACCGCCTGGCGATAGGTGTGGTCGACGACGTCGCCGACCGCCAGGACCCCGGCCAGGTTGGTGCGGGTCGAACCGGCCTCGGTGACGATGTAGCCGTCCTCGTCGGTGTCGATCTGGCCGACCACGATCTCCGACTTGGGGATGTGGCCGATCGCGACGAAGGCGCCGCCGGCCGCGATCTCCTCGGTCTCGCCGGTCTCGGCGTGGCGGAGGCGGATCGTCGCCAGCTTGCCGTCCTCGCCGGCGACGAACTCCTCCGGCACGAACGGGGTCTTGAGGTCGATGTTGTCCTGCTCGCGGGCGCGGTCGAACATGATCTTCGAGGCGCGGAACTCGTCGCGGCGGTTGACGATGGTCAGCTTGCTGGCGTACTTGGAGATGAAGATCGAGTCCTCCATCGCCGAGTCGCCGCCGCCGATCACGATCACCGGCTGGTCTTTGAAGAAGGCGCCGTCGCAGACGCCACAGGTCGAGACGCCGCGTCCTCCGAGCTCGATCTCGCCGGGGATCCCGAGCCTTTTCGGCTCCGCCCCCGTCGCCAGGATCACGGTCTTGGCGCGGTGCTCCTCGTCGCCGAGGAAGACCTTCTGCACGCCACCGTCGGAGAGCTCGACCCGGTCGACGTCGTCGGTGACAAAGCGGGTCCCGAAGCGCTCGGCCTGGGCCCGGAACTGGGTCATCATCTCCGGCCCCATGATCCCCTCGGGGTAGCCCGGGTAGTTCTCGACGTCGGTGGTGTTCTGCAGCTGCCCACCCCACTGGAACCCCTCGAAGACGAGCGGCTCGAGGTTGGCGCGCGCGGTGTAGAGCGCAGCTGTATACCCGGCCGGCCCACCGCCGATGATGATTACGTTCTCGATCTTCTTCTTGTCAGTCATATCCACCATTTTCGCCCACCTAAAGGCTATTACTTTACTTTGTATAGTACCCCTCCTCGCCGTCGAATGCAATCAGTTGACGGCGGGCTCCAGATCCGATTTGGCGCTGCCGCCACGGTCGACCGGGAGGCCGTCTGTCTCCCAGCTGTGGACGGTTTTGCGGAGCTGGAAGAAGGCGACGATGCCCGGCGGGATCGGCATCCAGAAGGCGACCAGGCGGTAGATCAGAATCGCCGGGAAGACGGTTTCCTCGGGCAGGCCGAAGAGGACGAAGGCGCCGATCATGCCGGCGTCGACAGCGCCGACCCCGGCCGGAGCCAGCGGGAAGAGGTTGGCGACCATGCCGAGGAAGAAGCCCTGGACTACCACCGCCAGAGGGACGTGAACTCCGAAGGCGTGGAAGGAGGCCCAGAGCACGCCGATGCTCGCTGCCCAGAAACCGGCCGCGCCCAGCACCGCGAGGCCGCCCCGCGACGGATGGGCGAAGAGCCCGACCGCGAACCTGAACCCCTCCCCCAGCGTGGCGGGGACCTTGGCGGCGGTGTTGAGGAACGACTTCGCTTTGTCGCCGTGGGCGAAGGGGGCCAGTCGCCGCTCGATATCGGGCGGGATCAGGGCGATCAGAACCCCGACCACCAGCAGCAGCCCGGCGACCCCGGCAGGGATGATCGTCAGCTCGACCGAGTTGGCGCCGTTGAGCACGCCGGTCCGCAGCAGGACCCCGAAGAGGATCAGCGCCAGCGGGTAGAAGGCGTAGTGGAGGGTGACGAAGGCAACCATCCGCCGGGCAACGTCGCGGCGGCGCATCCCCGCTTTGCGCAGCGCCCAGTAGGTGAGGGCGACACCGCCGGCGCCGCCGGCCGAGAAGAGCAGCGTCGCCGCCACCCCGGCCATGTTGATCTCGTAGGTCTCGACCCAGCTCAGCCGCAGCGCATCGCCGCCGACCACCGCTTTGAAGAGGGCGATGTAGGTGGCGTAGGCGACGACGTTGAAGCCGATCGCCACCCCGATCCAGAGCGGGTCGGCGTCGTCGAGCCTGCTCATCGCGCCGCTGAGTCCGACCAGCTTGGGGAAGAGGAAGTAGATGCTGCCGAGCAGCACCAGCACGACTACGACCGTCTGCACAAGGCGCCGCGTGGTGAGGAGCGGCAGCTCGACGGCCCCGTTCCCGTTCGCCGAGTCTTCCGGAGACACGCCCGAGAAGCTACCCGCTCGCGATTCTCTCCAAGCGCTGGAGCGCTTCGTTGGCCCGGCGAACGACCGGCGCGGCCAGCGGCTCACCCCGCCTCACGGCGGCGACCAGAAGCGCCCCGGCGGCGAGATCGGTGACGTAGTGCTCGCCCAGGTAGACCAGTCCGAAGCCGAGCGTCAGCGCGTAGCCCCAGCCGAGCGTTCCCTCGACCTTGCCGGCTTCCGCGAGCGAGATGGCGGCGGAAACCGAGGTGGCGAAGTGCAGAGAGGGCATCGCCGCCCAGGGGTTCCCCCCGAGCGCGTCGTACATCTTCGGCCAGGCCGTGCCCCAGGTTTCCTCACCGACCTCGACCATGATGCGACGCACCTCTTCGCCGGTGAGGCCCTGCTCTGAGGCCCACCACGGCGGCGCCGTCGGAACCGCGAAGTAGACCGCGCAGCCGATGTCGAAGATCGCCGCCAGCTGCCGAGCGGATCGCGGGAAGCGCTGGTTGTGGCGAAGCAGGATCGTCGCCAGCGCCAGGTGGGGCTCGAAGAACCAGAGCCAGTGCGTCCAGGTGATGAAGCGGTTGAACACGGCGATCTTTGGCAGCCGGGCCAGCCCACGCTGGAGCCGCGCGTTGGGCAGGACGCCGGCGCCGAGAGCGCGGTCGGCGAGAATCGGATAGCGGCTGCGCAGACGGCTGCGGAGGCGCTCCGGATTGTCGAAGGGAAGCTCGTGGACCATTATGAAACCCCACATCTGCAGGGCGAACATGGCCACGTCGCGCTTCTTCGAGCGGGGCTGCAGGACCGCGACGCCGAGGGGTCCCGCGGCGCACGCGGCGATCGTCACCGGGGCCGGTAGCCGCAGTCGCTTGCGCACCAGCGGCGCCGCGATCGCGGCGCCGATCGCGGAGGCCGCACCGGCCCTGACGGCGAATCGAAGCGCAGGGGATGGCCGGGAGCGCCTCTTCATAAGGTCGGCGAGTATAGGTAGCCGACCGATGGCGGGAGGGACGGCGGCGCGAAGTCAGCCTTCTTCGTGATTAGAATGGCCGCGCTTTGGCGCCGCACTCTCCTGGCACTGACCAGATCGACACTCTGCTTTGGATCGGCTTCGTCGCCGCGGCGATAGTCGTGGTCGCGATCAACGTCGCGCTGATCTACGCCGTGCGCCGCTTCCGGGCCGAGCGAGGCACCGAGCCGCGCCAGGTGAGCGGCGGTCGGCGGGTCCAGTTCCGGGTCGGCGCCGTCCTCACCGTCTTCGCCGCCGTGATCTTCATCCTCAGCCTCGTCTACACCGACAAGGCGAGGGAAACGCCCGCCACCGGCTCGGCCGGACTGGCGTCCGCCAAGACCGTTCCGCTGGAGATCGAAGCGACCGGCCAGCAGTGGCTGTGGCGCTACTCCTACCCCAACGGCGCCTTCAGCTATTACAAGCTGGTTGTCCCGGTCGACACCGCGGTGGTCCTCAACCTGGTCTCCACCGACGTCATCCACACCTGGGACGTGCCGGATCTGGCCGGCAAGCGCGACGCGGTCCCCGGCAAGGTCAACAAGGTCGTCTTCCGGGCCGACGAAGAAGGCCAGTTCGTAGGCCAGTCCGCGACCCTCTCCGGCCAGGCCTACGCGGCGATGCGGACCGAAGTCGACGTCGTCTCCCCGGCGGAATACGAAAACTTCATCGCGCAGCAGAAAGCCGACATCGAAGCGGCGCAGGAACGGGTAGTCGGCCTGATCGAAAGCGGGGAAGTGCCATGAGCGAGGCGCCGCGCCCGGAGCTCGTCGTCGACGGCTTTTCGAAGAGGCGCCGCCCGCGCTGGATCGAGCTTGCCACCAGCGCCGACCACAAGGACATCGGTCGGGTCCTGATCACCGGCTCGCTCGGCTTCCTCTTCATCGCCCTGGTCGAGATGCTGTTGATGCGGCTGCAGTTGGCGGTTCCGGAGAACAGCTTCCTTACGCCCGTCGCCTTCAACCGGATGCTCTCCTTCTACGGCGCCACCGCCGTCTTCCTCTTCGCGATCCCGCTCGTGCTCGGCTTCTTCTACTACCTGGCGCCGCTCCAGATTGGCGCCCGCAGGACGGCGCTGCCCCGGCTCGGGCAGCTCGGCCTGGCGCTCTGGGCGGCCAGCGCGACCGTGCTCTACGCCGGCTTCCTCTTCACTCCCTCCGAGGCAGGGGTGAACCCCCTGGCGCCGCTCACCGAGCTCGCCTTCCTCGCCAACAACGGGGTCGACGCCTGGGCCACTACCACCGGCCTGGCGACCCTCGGCTTCGTCCTGATCGCTGTCGACCTGCTGACGACGCTGCGCAACATGCGCGCGCCGGGCATGGCCTGGCGCCGCGTGCCGGTCTTCGCCTGGGCCGCCGCGGTCGGCTCCTGGCTTTTGCTCTTCATCGGGCCGGTCCTCCTCGCCGCCCTGACGATGCTGATGATCGACCGCAACTACGACGGCATCTTCTTCGCCGACGGCTCCGGCGGCGCGCCGCTGCTGTGGCAGCACCTGAGCTGGATCTTCTACTCCGGCGCCTACATGCTGATCCTGATCTTCGCCTTCGCCGCGATCGCCGAAATCGTCTCCGCGTTCTCCGGCAAACCGCTCTTCAACCGCGGCGTCGTGATGGGTTCGCTGGCGGCGATCGCCGTGATCGGCACGCTGGCCTGGATGCAGAACATGATGACCGCGCCGATCGGCATCGGCTGGATGTACTTCGCGATGCTGATGTCGTTGGCGCTGATCGTGCCCTTCGGCCTGATCGTCTTCAACCTGATCGCGACGATGATCGGCGGGGCGCTGCGGATGCGGGCGCCGCTGCTGTTCGCGGTCGGCGCGATCTCCGCGATCTCGATCGGCCTTGGAGCCGAGATCGAGCAGTCAATGGTGGCTGCGGCCTGGCAGCTGAAGAACACCACCGACGCCACCGCCGCGACCCACTTCGCGCTCGTCGGAGGCGCCGTCTTCGGCGGCTTCGCCGCCCTCCACTACTGGTTCCCGAAGATGACCGGCAGGACGATGGGCGAGAGCCTCGCCCGCATCTCCTTCTGGACGATGGCCGCCGGCATCCTGCTCGCCTTCGTGCCGCTGTTCTTCGCCGGCGCCGAGCAGGGCCAGGTGATCGACGCCTACAAGTTCTTCGACCACACCGGCGTCAACGCCTACAACCTGATCGCCTCGGTCGGCACCCTGGTCCTCGCCGCCGGGATCGTGATGTCGCTGGGCAACGCGATCGCCAGCCGCGAGCACGGGCCCGAGGCCGGCCATGACCCCTGGGGCGGCGACACCCTCGAGTGGTTCACCCTCTCGCCCCCCGAGCCACACAACTTCGACGTGCTGCCCGACGTTCGCAGCGCCCGCCCGATGCGCGACATCCGCGAGGCGATCGCCCATCGCACCAGCCGCACCGAGCGGCCCGACCGCGAGTCCCAGCCGGTAGCCTGAGCGGCATGGAAGCCGGCGCCGGAGCGCAGACCGCGCCAAACCCCGCGGCAGCGGGGGTCGTCCCCCGCTTCGCCGCCGTCACCGTCGTTCGCGACTACCTGACGCTGACCAAGCCCAAGGTGCAGTCGCTGCTGTTGTTCACGACGGTGACGACGA
>DATAIY010000409.1:0-9381 GCA_036262475.1 Solirubrobacterales bacterium | reverse complement strand
TCTCCGAACAGCTCGGGAGTGGGTCGGTCTCCGGAGCGCTGAGCGGGCTCGACCCCGCCCAGGCCAAGCAGGCCGCGACCGCGGGCGCCGAATCGTTCGTCTACGCGCTCGGGCACGCGATGAGCGTCTCGGCCCTGGTCGCCCTTGTCGGTGCGGTGGTCGGCGTCACCGCGATCCGCGCCAAAGGCAAACGAGCGAGCACGCTCGAGTCCGCCGAGGCATCGGTCAACCCGGGTGGGTCCGCGGTGACGGCGGTGGAGGAGTCAGAAGCGGCGCCGACGCCGGTCGCCTGAAAAGCTCCGGGGGTGCTGATCCTGCTGCCTCCCTCGGAGGGCAAGACCGCGCCATCGATCGGGGCGCCGGTCGACCTGGACTCGCTGGTCTACTCGGATCTGCTCGGGGAGCGGCGCGCCCGGATTCTCGACACGCTTGAACGGCTGGCGAAGCTTCCCCGTGGTAGGGCGACCGGAATGCTGGGCGTATCGAAGGGCCAGTCCGGAGAGGTCGACGTCGACGCCCTGCTGCGAGTGGCGCCGGCGGCGCCTGCCGCGGAGGTCTACACCGGCGTCCTCTACGACCGGCTCGGCCTGCCGGAGCTCCCGGCTGCGGCGAGAGGCCGCGTGCTGATCGCCAGCGCGCTCTGGGGCGTCGTCCGTCCCGACGATCGGATCCCCTACTACCGCCTGTCAGCCAAAGCGAAGCTGACCAAGATCGGACCGCTCTCGACCTGGTGGCGCGCCGCGCTGGCTGAGGCGATGCCGGACGAGGCCGGTGAGCTCGTCGTCGACATGCGTTCGGGCGCATACGCCGCGGCCTGGAAGCCCAAGCAGGCGACTTTGTTGGCGGTGAGGGCTGTCAGCGAAGGCGGCGGCAAGCGCAAGCCGGTCTCCCATATGGCGAAGGCGGTGCGAGGAGACGTCGCCCGGGCGCTACTCGAGGCGAAGAAGCCGCCGGCGGACCCCGAGGCCGCCGCAGCAATAGCGCGAACCGCAGGCTTCACCGTCGAGCTCACCCCCAACCACCTCGACGTGATCGTCTCCGCCTGAAACCGTCTGTCGATGGGCCTGGAATACGCCTATATGGAGAGTTTGAGGTCCATCAACGCGAGCTTGGGCCAGGTTGAGGGGGCGGCGAGGTCCAAGGGGGGAAGGGTTTGGACTTCGACCTGGCCGAGGGAGGCGATGGTCTCGCGGTTGGATGCCTCGATCTCGGTTGGCCGGTCCGCCCAGGGGGTGAGGAGGACGACGGCGACCTCGAGGCCGGCAGCGCGGGCGACCTCGATCGTCAGCAGGGTGTGGTTGATCGTGCCGAGCCCCGGAGGCGCGGCGATCGCCAGGGGGTAGCCGAGATCGACCGCTAGGTCGCGGACGAGGTATTCGCGGGCGAGAGGGACGAGGAGGCCGCCGACGCCCTCGCAGACGATCACATCGGCGCCGCCGGCTGCGGCGCTGGCGGCAGCACGCAATCTCGCCGGGTCGATCTCCTCCCCGGCCATCGCCGCGGCGAGATGCGGAGAGGCGGGAGGCCCGTACCTGTAAGGCGCGATCTCCTCATCGCTCTGATCAGACTCCGCCGCAAGCCGCAGCAACTCGTGATCCGCCAGCCGCTGGGCCGAAAACCCCTCCGCATCAGTGGAAATCGGTCCGTCGGCGGTCGGATCGTTGAGGCCGGTGACGCAGGGCTTGAACACCGCGACATCGAGTCCGCTGGCGGCGAGGGTGTGGGCGATGACGGCGGCTACGACCGTCTTGCCGACCTCGGTACCGGTGCCGGTGACGAAGATCCCACGGCGTTCGCCGACCTGCTCGGTCACGCCCACCTTGTCAGGCGGGGACTGCCGCCAGGCCGACCTCGCGGGCGGCGGCGCCGACCAGTTTCGCGGCCTGCTCGAGTTCGGCGGCGGTGTGGGTGGACATCACCGTGAAGCGCAGCCGCGAGGATCCCTCAGGCACCGTCGGCGGCCGGATTCCCTGGGCGAACACGCCGCGCTCGAGCGCGAGCTCGCAGAGCTCCATCGTGCGCCCGGCGTCGCCGATCTCAATCGGCACGATCTGGGTCGAAGAGCGGTCGGCGACCAGCCCCTCTGTGCCGAGCGCGGAGCGCAGGGTCGCGGCGTTGGCCTGAAGCCGGTCGACCCGGTCCGGCTCGGATTGGAGCAGATCCAGCGCCGCGGAGGCGGCGCCGACGGCCGGTGGCGCCAGCGCCGTCGAGAAGATGAAGGGCCGGGCGCTGTTGACGAGGAGGTCGACCGTCTCGGCGCTGGCGCAGACGTAGGCGCCGTATGAGCCCAGTGCCTTGCCGAGCGTGCCGACGACGATGTCGACCTCGCCGGCGAGGTCGGCGGCGGAGACCGAGCCGCGGCCGCCGCGGCCGATCGCTCCGGTCGCGTGCGCCTCGTCGATCATCAGGCGGCAGCCCTGGCGGCGGGCCAGCTCGAACAGGTCCTGCACGGGAGCGATGTCGCCGTCCATCGAGAAGACGCCGTCACTGACGATCAGCGAGGCTCGCTCACCCGCCTCGCCCAGCCCCCAGGCGAGGTGGTCGAGGTCGCCGTGGCGGTAGACGAAGGTCTCGGCCCGCGAGAGCCGGCAGCCGTCGATGATGCTGGCGTGGTTGAGCTGGTCGGAGAAGACGACCTCTCCCTCGCCTGCCAGGGCCGCGATCGTGCCGGTGTTGGCGAGGTACCCGGAGCCGAACAGCAGTGCCGATTCATAGCCCTTGAACTGGGCCAGCTGGGACTCCAGCCAAAGGTGGGGCTCCATGTTGCCCGAGATCAGACGCGAGGCGCCGGCGCCGGCGCCCCATTTCAGCGCTGCCTCGGCGGCGGCGTCCCGCACCCGCGGATGGTCGGCGAGGCCGAGGTAGTTGTTGGAGCAGAGCAGCAGCACCTCGCGGCCGCCGAGCATGACGCGAGGCCCCTGTGGGCCGTCGAGGAGGCGCAGGCGCCGGTGCAGGCCCCGGTCGCGGAGCTCCTCCAGCCGCCCCGCGACGTCGGTCACGCAGCGGTCGGGTAGGAGGGCGCCTTCTTACCCTTCTTGACGACCCGCAACTGCGTCGAGGGGTCCCAGAAGTTGGCCTCCTCCTGGTGGTCGACCAGCTCCTCCATCGGCGTCACCGGGGTCTCGCCTTCGAGCCAGCCAGAGCGGTTGTCGGGCCGTGGGTTGGAGCCGTTGTCGGGCTGGCGGGCGACGTTCAGCCCGAGCTCCTCGAACATCGCCCGGTCTTCAGCCGGCTCGGCGCCGAGGGTGGTGAGGAAGTTGCCCATCATCACGCCGTTCAGGCCCGCTTTGACCGCCAGGCCGTGCAGCTCGCCGAGGTTCTCGACCCGACCGCCGCAGAGGCGGAAGAGGGCGCCGGGGATGACCAGCCGGAAGATCGCGATCCACTTGACGACCTCCCACGGATCCATCACCGTGCGGTCGCCGAACTTGGTCCCGTCCTTTGGAATCAGCAGGTTGATCGGCACCGAGGTCGGGTTGATCGCGGAGAGCTCGAAGGCCATCTCGACCCGCTGCTCGGGGGTCTCGCCGAGGTTGAGGATGCCGCCTACGCAGGTCTCCAGCCCGGCCTCCTTGACCGCCTGGATCGTCCGCAGCCGGCCCTCATAGCGCACCGTCGACGAGACCTCCGGATAGTAGGACCGCGCCGACTCGACGTTGTGGTGAACCCGCTGAATGCCCGCTTCGCGCAGCGACTTGGCCCGCTCGGCCGACATGTGGCCGATCGAGGCGCAGCGCTTCAGGTTCGTCTGCTCGGAGACCAGCCGGGCGCCCTCGAGGATGTTCTGGAAGTCCTTTTTGGAGAGCCCTTGGCCCTGGGTCACCATGCAGAAGCGGTGGGCGCCGGCCGCCTCGGCGGCTTTGGCGTGTTCGAGAATCTGCTCTGGCTCCATCATCGCGTGCATCGGCGTGTCGGCCTCGGCGTAGCGCGACTGGGCGCAGAAGCCGCAGTCCTCCGCGCAGCCGCCCGACTTGGCGTTGACCAGCGAGCACATGTCGGTCGAGTCGCCGAAGTTCTCGCGTCGGACCTCCCAAGCCCGCTCGACCAGGGCGCCGATCTCCTCGTGGTCAGTCAGGTTCCCGTAGTCGAGAGCTTCTTCGGAGGTGATCAGAGGGGGCATTCGCAGTCTCTTTCCAGGAGTGTATTTGCCCGCAAGGCTAGGCACCCACCCGGACAGGGGGCGTCCTGTGGCCCCATCCCCAAAAGCGGGGGGGTCGTAGCATCGACGTATGGAGCGAGCGAGAGTGCGCAGGCGGCGACTGGCTCTGGGCACCCTGGCCGGGCTGGCCACCGGCGCCTTCGCCCTGGGTGCGGCGCTCGGCGAGGGCCGGCCCTCGCACGTCGACGTCGCCAGCATCTTGCCGCCGCGCCAGTTGGCCGGTGAGCGGATCGTCGCCGGCCTCAGCGGCACCGACGTCTCGCCACGCCTGCGGAGCGCGATCCACGACGGCACCCTGGCCGGAGTCGTCCTCTTCTCCTCCAACCTCCCCAGCCGCGGCGCCGGTCGCCGCCTGATCGCTCGCCTGCAGGCGATTCGTCGTCCCCGGGCACTGCGCGACCCGCTGCTGATCATGGTCGACCAGGAGGGAGGCCTGGTGAAGCGGGTCGGTGGCGCTCCCACCGCCTCGGCCCGCCAGATGGGCGCTCGCGGCGCTGCCTTCAGCCGCGGGCAGGGCCGGCTGACGGCGCGCAACCTGCGCGACCTCGGAGTCAACGTCGACCTGGCGCCCGTCCTCGACGTGGCGCGCCCGGGCGGGACGATCGCCGAAACCGAACGCGGCTTTGGCGCCACCGCGCAGCGGGTCAGCGCGACGGCGATCCCCTTCGCCGAAGCCCTGCAGCTGGGCGCGGTCGCGGCGACCGCCAAGCATTTCCCCGGGCTTGGGGCGGCGTTGGAAAACACCGATATCGCGGTGCAGAGGGTCGGCCTCTCCAAAGCCAAGCTGCGATCCGTCGACGAGGCGCCCTACGAAGTCTTCGCCGAGAGCGGTGGCGACATGGTGATGCTGAGCACCGCGATCTATCCGGCGCTCTCGCCGGACCCGGCCGCGTTCTCGAGGTCGATCGCGACCGGCGAGCTGCGCACCCGGCTTGGCTTCGAAGGGGTCTCGATCACCGACGCGCTCGAATCGGTTGCGGTGCGCGCGTACGGGGGGCCCGCCAAGGCCGGCGTCGCGGCCGCTCGTGCGGGGACTGACCTGCTGCTGTTCAGCGACCTGGCGGCGGCCGAAACCGCCGGCCGGGCACTGGTCGCGAAGCTCCGAGCCGGCGCCCTTCGGCGCGAAGAATTCGAGGCCTCAGCCCAGCGAGTGCTCGACCTGCGAAGCGAGCTTGCCGGTCCTTAATCGCCGCCGGGAGCGTCGCGAATCGCCAGTGGATCGAAGACGCGGACACCGTCGCGACCGCCGTCCTTGGCCGCGTACATCGCTGTGTCCGCCTCCGAGACGACGGAGGCGATGCTGCTGCGCGGGTGGTCGCCGAAGATCGCGACCCCGATGCTGGCCGTGATCGGCTCGACGCCCTCGGGGTCGGGCCGATGCTCGCGGATCGCTGTCGCAATCGCTTCGGCGGTCAGCAGCGCCTCCCCGCCGGTGCAGCGTGGAAGGACGACCGCGAACTCGTCGCCGCCGAGCCGAGCGAGCGTGTCGCTCTCACGGGTGCGTCGTCGCAGGACCTCGGCGATTTCCCTGATCAGGCGATCGCCGACCGGATGCCCGTACGAGTCGTTGACCTGCTTGAAGTAGTCGAGGTCGAGCATCAGCAGCGCCCCGGTGGTTCGCTCGCGCCGTGCCCGCGCCATCGCCAGCTGCAGGTCCTCCTCAAAGCGGCGGCGGTTCTTCAATCCGGTTAGCGGGTCCTGGCTGGCCTCTCGCCGCAGCTCCTCCATCCGCTCGTTGCGGCTCCAGACAAAGATCAGCGAGCCCAGCAGCGCCGCCAGCGAGATGCCGACCACCGCCAGCGCCAGTGGCAGACCGACATCGGGTCGGTTGGGGTCGCGGACCACCAGCAGCCAGGTGCGGTCGGCGATGTGGATCGGCGCCGAATCGGGTTCTTCCAGCTGCCCCTGGGCTCCGACCACGGACCCGCGGCCGAGGCGAAGCTGCACCGCCACGGTGTCGGAGACGGTCGAAAGCGCCGCCGATGCGAGATCCTGGACCCGGAAGGTGCCGGCTGCGAAGCCGACCAGGGCCGCCCGCCGCTGGGCGATCGTGGCGGTCGGGGCGCCGTCGCGGTAGACCGGCCGGTAGACGTTGATGCCGAGGCCGCCGATCAGCAGCCGCAGCGGCGGCGTCGCGACCGCTTTGCCACGGTCACGGGCCCGCCGCAGGAACGGCGCCCGCGAAGGGTCCGCCCCGAGGTTGTAGCCGACCGGAGCGGCTGAGCCGAAGCTGACGGCATAGGCGATCGGGAAGTAGACCGGGCGGCTGCGGGCCCGATGCGGGCCGTTGGGCCCGGGTTCGAAGATCGGCGCACCGTAGCGCCGTTCGAACGCCGCCCGCCGGGAGTTGCTCACGCGGGGGATGAAGGCCGCCCCGCTCAGCGCTCCCTCCTGGAGCAGGGGCTTGGCGATGACGTCGAACTCGTGCTCGCTGAAGGTTCTCTCAGCCTTGAAGAAGGCGGAGGCGCTGGAGAGCTGTCCGATCGAGAGCGCCGCCACGGCCTCGGCCTGGTGAGCCGAGCGCGTTGCCTCGTCCTGCTGCATTTCGCGGAATTTGGATTCGTCGTTGGCGTGGACCAGCAGCGCCGCGACCACCGAGCCGGCGGCGATCAGCAGCACAGCGGTGAGGCCTATCCAGAAACGAAGTCGCATTCCTGAGTTGTCGGCGGATGCCGGGGCCATTGAGCCTGGGCCGGTGTATGCGCAGAGCCACTCAGACGCCGGGGACCGCGGCCAGCGACTCCCAGAGGTACAGGGAGGCGAGGCTGCGGTGGGGGCGCCATCGCTCGCCGATCTTCAGCACCGCTTCCGGGGAGGGCATCTCCTCGAGCCCGTACTCGATCTGCACCGCTTTGCGGATGCCGAGGTCGCCGCCGGAGAGGACGTCGGCACGCTGCAGATGGAACATCAGGAACATCTCCGCGGTCCAGCGGCCGAGGCCGCGGACGGCGACGATCTCCCCGATTGCCTCCTCGTCGCCGAGCTCGTCGAGCCGGTCCAGCTCGAGCTCGCCCTCGATCACGTGGGTGGCGAGATCGCGGATGTACTCGACCTTGCGGCCGGAGAGCCCGGCGCCGCGGAGGTCGGCTTCGCTCGCCCCCAGTAGCTGCTCCGGTGAGGGCGTCTGGCCGTCGAAGACGTCGAGCACCCGCAGGTAGATCGTCCGCGCCGCTTTGGTCGAGAGCTGCTGGCCGACGATCGCCCGCAGCAGCGCCCCGTAGGCGTCGGGCGGGCGCTCTTCGCTGCGCCTCGCCAGGCGCGTCGGCAGGTCGATCTTGCCGACGCGGTCGATCAGCTCGGCCATCGTCGGATCCGTGGCGGCGAGGGCTTTGCGCGCCTTGGCGCTCACCGGCCTGTCCACTGCGGTCGCCGCTTCTCGGCGAAGGCCCGGATCCCCTCTCGCAGGTCCTCGGAGGAGAAGCAGGACTCGCGCAGCGCGATCAGCCCCGCCTCCTGCTGATCGCCGAGGACCGGGCAGGCGTTGAGCAGGTCGATCGCGTGCTTGTTGCCGCGCATCGAGAGCGGCGCGTTGGCGGCGATCGCCGCGGCCAGCTGGACCGATTCGTGCCCGAGCCGGTCGTCGTCGACCACCTCGTTGACCAGGCCGATCCGCTCGGCGCGGTCGGCGTCGAGGTTGCGCCCGGTGAGGAACAGCTCCTTGGTCCGGGGCAGGCCGATCGTGTCGAGGAACTTACGCAGCCCGGTGTGGCCGTAGATCAGCCCCAGCTTCGCCGGCGGCATCCCCAGCCGGGCACTCGCGGCGCAGATCCGCAGGTCGCAGGTGATCGCCAGCTCGAGGCCGCCGCCGAGGCAGTGGCCGTTGATCGCCGCCACGGTCGGCCAAGGGTGGTGGGAGATCGCCTCCATCGCGGCGTGGAAGGGGTGGCCGACGAGCGCCTCGGCGTCGCGCTCGAAGGTCTCCTCGGCGATCGTCGCGATGTCGTAACCGGCGGAGAAGACCGGCGGCGCGCCGGTGATCAGGACGCAGCGGGTCTCGATCCCGCGGTTGAGCTGGGGTAGCACCTCGGCGATGGCGTTGAGGATCTCGTGGTCCAGCGCGTTGCGGCGCTCGGGGTTGGAGATCCGCAGCCGGGCAACCGCCTCGGCGGGCCGGTCGAGGTGGAGCTTGCCGCCCGCGAGCAGTTCGTCCACGACGCTTCTACTCCAGCACTACGAGGACGTCGTCTTCGCTCACGGACTGGCCCTCCTCGCAGCGAATCTCCTTCACGGTCCCGTCGTCTTCGGCCTCGACGGGAATCTCCATCTTCATCGACTCGAGGATGACGACGGTGTCGCCGTCGGAGATCTGGTCCCCGACTGCGACCTCGACTTTCCACACGTTGCCGGTGATGTGAGCCACGATGTCTGGCATGGCGCGGACAATAGCCGTCGTCGGGGCGAGAATGAGGGCAATGGGTGCTGAGGAGACAGTTGGCGAGGGCGGGCTTGCCGCCATCGTCGCCGCCCGCAACGAGGCGGACCGGGTGGGCGAGACCGTCGCGGCGCTGCGCGGCACCTTTCCGGCGGCGGCGATCTGGGTCGCCGACGACGCCTCGGAGGACGGGACCGCGGAGGTGGCGATGGCGGCCGGCGCGCAGGTGGTCAGCCGCGGCCGGCCGCACGGCAAGGGCGCCAACGTCACCGCAGCCGTCGAAGCGGCGCTCAGCGCCGAGCCGGTGCCGGGGCTGGTTCTGCTCTGCGATGGCGACCTCGGCGCCTCGGCGGCGCGGCTGGCGCCGCTGGTCGAGGCGGTTGAACGTGGGGGGTGCGACCTCGCGGTCGCCTCCTTCTCGCGCCGGCTTGGTGGCGGCTTCGGACTCGCCCTCGGCTTCGCCCACTGGGCGATCCACAGCCTCTGCGGCGCGGAGACCACGGCGCCGATCTCCGGCCAGCGGGCGCTGCGGGTCGAGGCGCTGCGGACGACGCTCCCGTTCGCCCGCGGCTTCGGCATGGAGATCGGGATCACCGTCGACGCGGTTCGCGCTGGTTACCGGTTGAGGGAGTACGAGCTCGACCTCGTGCATCGCCCGACGGGACGCACCACTGCGGGCTTCTTGCACCGGGCGGCGCAGCTTCATGACTTCGGCCGCGTGTATCTATCGCGCATGAGAACAGGGGCAGAACGGGCGTGATTCTCGCGATCGACCAGGGGACCACCGGGTCCACCTGTCTCGTTTTCGACGCCGAGGGGGCGCTCGCCGGGCGGGCCTACTCGGAGTTCG
>DATAIY010000408.1:0-2136 GCA_036262475.1 Solirubrobacterales bacterium | reverse complement strand
CCGACTGGCGCGGTCGCGGCGGTCGCTGCATGATCCCCGGCTCGGCCGGCTCGCGGCCGAGGGCGAGCGCTGGGACGGTGTCGGTGCCGAGGTGATGGCGAGGATCTGCGGCGGCAGGATCGGCAGCGGAACGCTGCCGGCCGAAAAGACGAAGAGCGCAAAAGGCAGTGCCTCGGCGGGAGCGTGGGTGAAAATGTAGGTGATGAACTTGCGGACGTTGTCGTAGTTCGCCGAACGCACGGCACGGCGAGACACCGACGCCGTGCCTGCTCCGCGGCCGCAGAATCACCCTCGATGAAGCACTTGGCGATACCGCGGCCGATCGGCGTCCGCGCGACGCAGTACGACCACCGCCGGGAACATCAGCAGGCAGGGCATCAGGAAGGTCACCGAGGTGGCGACGAAGATCGCGAAGAAGAGCGAGTCCCGGGGGGCGAAGCCGGGGCGATCGCCTACGCCACGATCACCTCGCTGGTGATCCTCGCCGGCATCGTCCTCTTCGTCTGGCCGGAGATACCGAACGCCCGCGAAGACTGGGCCTACACCGGGCCTCTGCTCGGCATCGTCGTCGTCACGCTGGCGGTGGGCGAGGCGATCCATCTGGCGAATCGCCCACCCACGCTCGCCGCGGCTGCGGTCCTCCCCCGGCGAGGGCCGCGTGCCCTCCCTCTCGGTCACCGGTGGCGGCGGAGCGGAATCCTGAGCTGGAGACCGAGGGCGACGAGCGCTAGCGTGGACGATCCCCGGTGATCTATTTCAACCACCCGGTCTGTCTCGAACACGACCCCCGGGCACAGATGCCCGGGCATCCCGACACCCCCGAGCGCCTGCTCGCGATCGAGGCGCTGCTGGCCGAACGCGACTGGCTCGGCTGGGAAAGGCGAGAGGCGCCACCGGTGGACGAGGGTCGGCTCGAGCTCGTGCACAGCCGCCGCCACATCCAGTACATCCGCGAGCTGTGCCTGGCCGGGGGCGGCGCGATCGACGCCGACACCTTCGTGGGCGAGGCCTCCTACCGGGCGGCGCTGCACGCTGTCGGCGGCGCCTGCGAGATGACCCGCGCACTGCTGGCCGGCGAGGCCGCGGTCGGCTTCTGCGGGGTGAGGCCACCCGGCCACCACGCCGAACCCGACCGTGCGATGGGCTTCTGCCTCTTCAACAACGTCGCCGTCGCCGCCGAGGTGGCGATCCGCGAGCTGGGCGCCGAGCGGGTCTTCGTCCTCGACTGGGACGTCCATCACGGCAACGGCACGGCCGAGGCCTTTCGCAAGCGCCGCGACGTCCTCTTCGCCAGCATCCACCAGTCCGGCATCTACCCCGGGACCGGACCGATCGCCGACGTCGGCTCGGGCGAGGGCGAGGGCTACACGATCAACCTGCCTGTGCCCGCCGGCTCGGGCGAGGAGCTGTGGCTCTCGCTGCTGGAGCACATCGTGCTGCCGGCCGCCGAGGAGTTCAGACCGGACCTGGTGCTGATCTCAGCCGGCTTCGACGCCCACGCCCGCGATCCGCTCGCCGAGTGCATGCTGCAAACCGAGTCCTTCGCGGAGATGGCCCGCCACGTTCGGGCCTTCGCCGCCAGGCTGGGAGCGCCCCTCGGCGCCGTTCTCGAGGGCGGATACGAGGCGGCCGTCCTGGCGGAATGCGTGGCCGCAACCCTGGCCGCCCTCGGCGGCGAGGGCGAGCCGAGGGCGGCGGCCCCCGAGGCGCTGCTCACCTCACGGGCCGCCTCCCAGATCGGCCACTACTGGCAGCTCTAGGAAGGGCCGCCGACAATCAGCACCGGCACCGGACTCGCGTGGGAGACGTGCTGGCTGACGCTGCCGAGGAAGAGCGACTCGACCTCGCCGCGGCCGCGCGAGCCGACGACGACGAGATCGTGCCCCCCGACCGCAGCCTGCTCCACGATCTCAGGGCCCGGATTCCCCGTCACCGCCTTGGAAGTGGCCCGAATGTCGTCGGGCAAGCTCCGCACGGCTTCCTGGAGTTCCTTGCGGGAGGTGTCCTCGATCTCCTTCTGAACCAGCTCGAGGTTGACCGCCGGCGTCACCGGGCCGGTGAAGACCCAGTTGCCGATCGCCGGGGCGACGTTGAGCAAGGTCAGCTCGGCGTCGTTGGCCCGGGCCAGGTCGACCG
>DATAIY010000407.1:0-7548 GCA_036262475.1 Solirubrobacterales bacterium | reverse complement strand
GCCTCGGGCCGCTGCGCGATCGAGACTCCAGCCACCGACCACCGCCTGCTGGCGATACCGCATATCGGCCCCTGGACGGTGCAGTGCCTGGGCCTGTTCGGGCGCGGCGACATGGACTCGCTGCCGGCCGGCGACCTCGGCTACATCAAGCTGGTCGGCCGTCTCGCCGGCCTCGGCCGTCGCGCGACGATCGCCGAGGTGGAGGAGTTCTACGCGCCATATGAGCCGTTCCGGGGGCTCGTCGGCGCCCTCACCCTCGTCGGGCTTCACAGAGTCGTGGCGCAGGGCCCGCCACTTCGCATCGCCGCCTGAGAAGGCTGCCATCGGGGTGCACGACTTCGTGCCTGGCAGGCATGGGGTCAAGCGCTTGCTTCAGGTGTCGATAACGACGCGATGCGCGAAACGGGGGACAGGAACTGGCCCGACCACGAGGTCGACGAATTCTTCGATCAGATCGCCGCCGGCGGACAGGATTACCGGCGGCTGGTCGAGCGGCTGCCGGTGATCGTCTACGCCTCCGAGTTGGGGGAGAATGGGAAATGGCACTACGTCAGTCCTCAGGTCGAGGAGATCCTCGGCTACACGGCGGAGGAGTTCAAGGGCGACCCGGGGCTCTGGGCGCGGCTGCTGCACCCCGATGACCGTCTGCGTGCCTTGGAGATTGAAAGCAAGGACCATCTCGGTAACCGCAAGACCAGCCCGGTCGAGTACCGGATGCGGGCCCGCAACGGCAGAGTCGTCTGGATGCTCGACGAGGCCGTCCTCGAGGCGGACGAGTCCGGGGTGCCGGTCTGGCACGGGGTCCTCTACGACATCAGCGAGCGCAAGAACACCGAGGCGGACCTGCAGCGGGCGCTCTCACAGCAGGCGGTGGTTGCCAAGCTCGGTGAGCGAGCGATGCAGAACGGCGACCCCGACTCGCTGATGCGCGCCGCGATCTCTCTGATCGGCGAGGTCGACGGGGTCCACCGCGCCTGCATCTGGGAGGTCGGCCGCGACGGTCGCCGCCTCAACCTGCGGGCGGGGTTGGAGGACGAGGTTGTCGGCGCCGGCCGGCGCGTCTCCGCTGCCCGCGACTCCCATGCCGGCGCCGCCCTCGACTCGGGCGCCGCGACGATCGTCTCCGAATGGTCGAGCGAGGAGCGCTTCACGATGCCTCCGGTCCTGCGCGCCGTCGGCGCCGCCAGCAGCCTGGCGGTGGTAATCGACGGCAAGGACCGCCTCTTCGGGGTCCTCGACGTTCACGCCACCGAGGCGCACCGCTTCACCCCCAAAGACGTGCCCTTCCTCCAGGCCGCGGCGAACGTCCTCGCCGACGCCTTCGAGCGCCACGCCGCGGATCAGGCGCTGCGCCACCGGGTTCTGCACGACTCGCTGACCGGGCTTCCCAACCGGCTCAGCTTCGTCGACGCGCTCAGCGACGCGCTGAGGCATGCGACGGTCTCCGGCTCGCCGGTCGGGATCCTCTTCCTCGACCTCGATCACTTCAAGCTGATCAACGACAGCCTCGGCCACCACGCCGGCGATGCGCTGCTGCGCGCCGTGGCGCCGCGGCTGCGAGCCCATCTGCGGCCCGGGGACGTCCTCGCCCGCTTCGGCGGCGATGAGTTCGGGATCCTGATCGACCGCCTGGCCGATGAAGAGGAGGCGATCGCGATCGCCGACCGGGTCGCCGCTGCCTTCGCCCAGCCGTTCTCAATAGTGGGGGTCGAGCACTTCGTCAGCGCCAGCATCGGCATCGCGGTGGCGCGCAACTCCGAGCAGCCCACGGTCAACGCCGAGCTCCTGATCCGCGACGCCGACGCGGCGATGTACCGGGCGAAGGAGAGCGGTCGCGCCCGCTGCGTGCTCTTCGACGCCGAGATGCGGGCCGGCGCGATGCACCGGCTCGAGGTCGAACGCGAGCTGCGACACGCCCTCGACCGCGACGAGCTCACCCTCCACTACCAGCCCGTCGTCAACCTGCGAACGGGTGAGGTGACCGGCATCGAGGCGCTGGTCCGCTGGCAGCACCCCAAGCGCGGCCTGCTCGATCCGGCCGAGTTCGTCTCGATCGCCGAGGACAGCGGCCTGATCGAGCCGATCGGGCGCTGGGTGCAGGAGCGGGCCTGCCGGCAGGCGCTCGCCTGGCACGCGCAGCGGCCGGACTCGCGCCCGCTCGACGTCGCCGTCAACCTCTCCGCCCGCCAGGTCGCCCATCGCGACCTGCCCGACACGGTCGCCGAGGTCATCGCCCGCACCGGGATGGACCCGTTTCACCTGCGGCTTGAGATCACCGAGAACGCTCTGGTCGAGGCGTCGGCCACCGCGATCGCCTCGCTCGAGGCGCTGAACGAGATCGGCGTGCGGCTCGTCCTCGACGACTTCGGCACCGGCTACTCCTCGCTGGCCTACCTCAACCGCTTCCCGTTCCACGCCCTGAAGATCGATCGCTCCTTCGTCGATGCGCTCGGCATCGAGCAGGAGCGCACGGCGATCGTCGAGGCGATCATCGGCATGGCCAGGGCGCTCTCCCTGGAGGTGATCGCCGAGGGGGTCGAGAACGAGATCCAGCTGGCGGAGCTGCGCCGCCTTGGCTGCGACTACGCTCAGGGCCATCTCTTCCACGCTGCGATGCCGGAGGTCGAAATCAGCCGCCTGCTCGACGAGGGAGCACTCAACTATTCGGGGATTTCGCCCAGCAGGTAGGCGTTGGTGAGCAGTTCGCCCGGGGTCGGCAATGACTTGATCAGTTCGTTGTCGCGCATCCAGCCGGCGAAGGTGCTCCACTCGCTGGGGTCCATGTAGCCGAACGGCTGTCCTGCGGTTCTCGCCGCCAGCAGCGGCAGGGTGGCGGTCATCTCGGCTTCGGTCAGTTTCGGTTCGAGCACGCTGTTGGCTTCCAGCAGCGCTTTGGTCGCAGCTTTCGGCTGCGCGACTGCGGCGTCGGTGCCGCGTTCGAGCGCGGCGATGAAGAGGCGGAACTTTTCCGGGTCTTCTTCGAGCTTCTTGCGGTTCGCGACCAGGACCAGCTCGTCGTAGGTCGGCACCCCGAGCTGGTCGACCGGGGTGACGACGGGTTCTTTGCCGCGTTCGCGCAGGTCGACGCCCTCGACGTTGCTGTAGCCGCCGAGCATCGCCTGGGCGCTGCCGCCGACCAGGGCGGGAAGCAGGCCGAAGCCGACGTTGACCGCCTTGACGTCGGCGGGCGAAAGGCTGACGCGCGCCAGAATCGTCTTCAGGAACGCTTCCTGGTACGGGATCCCGGCGGTGGCGACGGTCTTGCCCTTGAGGTCGCCGACCCCTTTGATCCCCGATTTCTTCAGCCAGATCAACGAGGTCAGCGGCCGGTTGACCAGCGCCGCGATCGCGACGACGTCAAGGCCCTGGTCGTTCGCCAGCGCCACCTCGGGCTCGTAGGAGATCGCCAGGTCCGAGCGCCCCGCCGCGACCAGCTTGAGCGGCGCCGCGGGGTCCGAGGGGGAATTGATGCTGACGTCGAGCCCGGCTTCTTCGAAGTAGCCGAGCTTCTGGGCCATGTAGATCCCGGCATGGTCGGGGTTGGGATAGAAGTCCAGCGTCAGCGAGACCGACTGCGCTTCGCCGCTCGTTTGCTCGGACTTTTCGCCGCAGGCCGATAGCGCCAGGACGAGCGCGACCAAGGCGACGACGGCGGCTATCGCCGGGATTCGGGGCGACTTCATCCCCTGTGTTCTATCGCCAAGTGACGACGCACCGCTCTGCGAGGGCCAGCGCCGCGAAGAGGGCGATGGCAATCGCAGATAGGACCACGACCTCCGCGAACAGTCGTGCCGTTTCCAGTTGGGCGTTGTCGACGCGTATCAGGACGCCGAGCCCGGAGTTGGAACCACCCGCCCACTCGGCGAAGACGGCGCCGATCACCGCAACGGCGACCGCGATCTTGGCGCCGCTGAACGCGTAGGGCAGCGCGGTTGGGGCCTCGACCCGGCGAAAGGTCTGCCAGCGCGAGGCGTCGAGGGTGCGCATCAGCTTGATCGCGGCGGGGTCGACCGAGCGCAGGCCGTCGAGCGCGTTGACGGTTATCGGGAAGAAGCAGATCAGAGCCACGATCACGAGCTTCGGCCAGATCCCGAAGCCGAACAGGACGATCAGGATCGGCGCGATCGCGACGATCGGGATCGCCTGCGAGGCGACAAGCAACGGGTAGGTCGCGCGCCGCATCGTCTCCGAGAAGTGGAGCACCACCGCGAAGCCGACGCCGGCCACGAGGCCGCAGCCGAATCCGAGGATGACCTCGCGAAGGGTCACCCAGGCGTTGTCAGCCAGCAGCGAGCGGTTCTCCCAGAGCGAACTGGCTATTTCCGAGGGCGAGGGGACGAGGAAGCTTTCGAGGCTGAGGGCGCTGGCGATCGCGCCGGTGCTGGCGGCGATCTGCCAGGCGCCGATCAGGATCACCACGAGGAGGATCGGCGCCAGCCAGCGCTTCACGGCGAGCCTCCGCGGAGCGCCCGCATCGCTTCCTCGCGGACCGCGACGAAGGCCGCGTCGGTGACGGCGGCGTCGCGATCCGGCGCGCGCGGCTCCGGCGCCCGTAACTCGGCGACGATCTGGGCCGGCCGGGCCGAGAGGACCGCCACGCGGTCGGAGAGGTAGAGCGCCTCCTCGACGTCGTGGGTGACGAGGACGACGGTGCGGGGATCGGCCCGCAGCGCCCCGGCCAGCCACTCCTGCATCTCGGCCCTGGTGATCGCGTCGAGCGAGGCGAACGGCTCATCGAGGGCCAGCACCGGCTTGCCGGAGAGGAGGGTGCGGAGGAAGGCGACGCGCTGGCGCATCCCGCCGGAGAGCTCGGCCGGCGCTGTCGCCTCGAAGCCGGCGAGGCCGAAGCGCTCGAACAGCGCCGCCGCCCGCTCGCGCGCGTCCGCCCTGCGGCTTCCCTGGTTGCGCAGCGCCAAGGCGGCGTTGTCGAGCGCCGAGTACCAGGGCAGCAGCAGGTCGCGCTGGGGCATGTAGGCGCAGCCGGCGAGCCGCTGGGCCGACTCCCCGGCACCACCCACCTCGACCGTTCCGGCGACGGGATCGCTGAGGCCGCAGATCAACTCCAGCAGAGTCGACTTCCCGCATCCCGACGGCCCGACCAGGCCGACGACGCCGTGCGGCTCGACCGCCAGCGTCAGCTGCTCGATCGTCCGCAGATCGCCGTAGGCGTGCTCGAGGTCGCGCATCGTGACGCCAGCGCCGCCTGCGGGCGCTGAGGAGGGTGCCTCGACGGCGCTGATTCCCCCGGTTTCGGCGTTCATCCTGGTATCCTGGCGCACTCCGCACTCCTGACCAAGAAGGTCAGGAAAGTCGATAAGTGCCTCCGTGCGGCGCAGCTCAACTCACCATGGACCCGGCAATCGTCCTCTTCGGATTGGGCATCGGCGCACTCGTCGGTATGACCGGCATGGGCGGAGGCTCGCTGATGACCCCGCTGCTGATCCTGATCTTCGGGATCCAGCCGACGACCGCGATCGGCACCGACATCGTCTACTCGGCGATCACCAAGACCGTCGGGGGCTGGCGCCATTTCCGGATGAATACGGTGAACATGGAGCTCGTCAAGTGGCTCTCCCTCGGCAGCGTCCCGGCGGCCGTTGCCGGGGTGGCCCTGGTTTCGGTCCTCGCCGATCACGTCGGCGAAGACCGCCTCGACTCGCTCGTCTACGCGGTCCTCGGCGGCACCCTGCTGATGGTCGGGATCATCACCCTGACCCGGGCTCTGATCCTCCGCAACCTGATCGACGAGCGCGACCGCTTCGAGGTCGAGCGGCGCCACAAAGTTGCCGCGGTCGTGATCGGCGCCACCACCGGCTTCGTGATCGGCATCACCTCCGCCGGCTCGGGGACCGTGATCGCGATCCTCCTGATCGCCGTCTACCGCCTGGCGCCGAAGAAGGTCGTCGGCACCGACGTCTTCCACGCCGCGATCCTGCTCTGGGCCGCCGGCCTCGCCCACATCGTCGGCGGCAACGTCGACTTCGTCCTCGCCGCCAACATCCTGATCGGCTCGATTCCCGGCGTCGTCATCGGCGCCGCGCTCTCCGACAAAGCGCCGCAGGGCCTGATCCGCACCGCCCTCGGCCTGGTCCTGATCGGCTCCGGGATCGTCACGATCCAGAAGGGCGACCCCAACGTCTGGCCGATCGCCGCCGGGATAGCCGCGATCGGGCTCGGCGGGGTCCTCTACGCGCCGCACTGGCTCAACCAGCGCCGCAAGCGCCAGCGCGAGCAAGAGGCCGACCAGGCACAGGCGCTGGCGCGGACGTTCCCGGCCGACTGATTTACTAACTCCATGCGTGTTTCAGCAAAGGCCGACTACGCGGTGCGGGCGGCTGCGGAGCTTGCCGCCGCCGAGGAGGGCCCGATCAAGGGCGAGCGCCTGGCCGAGGCCCAGGACATCCCGCTGCAGTTCCTCGAGCACATCCTGCTCGAGCTCAAGCACCACGGCATCGTCCGCGCCCGCCGCGGCGCCAAGGGTGGCTACTGGCTGGCCAAACCCGCCGACGAGGTGACGGTCGCCGAGATCGTCCGCGCCGTCGAGGGCCCGATCGCCCACGTCCAGTCGACCCCGCCCGAGGCGATCGAATACCGCGGCAACTCCAAACACCTGCAGGAGGTCTGGATCGCCGTCCGCGCCAGCCTGCGCTCGGTTCTGGAGGAGGTCACCCTGGCCGATCTAGTCTCCGGTGACCTGCCGGAGTCGGTGAAGGACCTGGCCGCCTCCCCCGACGCCTGGGTCGCCCGCTAGCTGCGATCAGTCCGGCCTGGGCACGCCACCGGCGACGACGTTTACGAAGTTCTCGAGGTGGCGCGTGGTCCAGCACTCGAAGGCGCCGTCGCAGTAGCGCTCGTAGGCGGCCATCACCGAGTCGCCGTAGTTCCAGTAGAGCTTCGGCTCCGGGTTCAGCCAGAAGAGGCGGCCCGCCCGCTCCGCCACCTGCGAGAAGACCTCGGCGTGGGGCTGGCGGCCGTTGGTGCGGGCGTCGCCGAGCACGATCACGGTCGAGCGCGGGTCGAGCTCGTCGGAGATCTCAGTCAGGAACTCGAGCCAGACGCGACCGTAGTCGGTGTAGCCGGAGACGTCGGCGACGCCGCCCTCGCTGGAGATCCGCTGGGCGACTGCGGCGAAGTCGCGCTCGTGCTCGAAGACGTCGGTCACCTCGGAAATGCGCTCGATGAAGACGAAGCTGCGCAGTTTCCGGAACGAGTCGTGGAGGGCGTGCAGGACCGAGAGAAAGAAGACGCTGGCCGAGGTGACCGAGGTGGAGACGTCGCAGAGGACGTAGATCTCGGGCCGGCGCGGGCGCTTGGGCCGGTATTTGAGCCGCAGCGGCACGCCGCCGGTCTCCAGCGAGGCGCGCATCGTCCGCCGCACGTCGACCGCGGCGGCCTTGCGATGGCCGCGCTGCTCGTGTCCTAGGGTCGCCAGTCGCCGCTTCATCTGCGAGACGGCGCGGTGGACCGCGGCCAGGTCCTGGGTCGGGCTGGTCGGCAGGGCGCGGTCGAGCTCGGCCAGGGGGCGGGACGGGGGCAGCGTCGAGGTGC
>DATAIY010000406.1:0-12424 GCA_036262475.1 Solirubrobacterales bacterium | reverse complement strand
CCGTGGAGGAGATGGCGCAGAAACTCTTCCGGCGTGACAGCGGCGGGCGTCTCCGTGAAGGTGCGGCCGATGTCGACGCCGGCATGGTCGTCGGAACCGCCAATGCCGGTGCCGCCGCGCGTCTCGATGTAGACGACGGCGGGCATGTTCAGCTCGGCGGCTCGCGCGCCGTTGCGGACCTCCCAGATCGGGAAGAGCTCCGCCAGGCGTCGCCGGTGGCGCCGTGTCAGCGGCGCGGCGACGTTGAAGAAGGGGTGCGCGAGGGCGCAGGCGATCCCGTTCTCGTGCAGGTATGCGGCGCAGGCCTCGACATCGCCGGAATGTGCCTGCAGCCACTCGTGGTCTCCGGGAGTGATCCCGTAACAGAGGACGTGAACCGCCTGAGGCTCGCCGGCGAAGCGGGCGGTCAGCTCCTCGGAGACGAAGCAGTCAGGGTGGCCGTCGAGCTCCAGACAGCCATCGATCGTGTCATGGTCGGTGATCGTCACGAAGTCCATCCCGCGCCGCCTGGCCAGCTCGTAGACCTCCTCGGGCGGGGTCGCGCACTCCGGTAACCCAAGCGATCGCTGTACACCCAGCCGCGAGAGCTGGGAGGCGGTGGAATGGCAGTGCAGATCAACACGGGAAGTCATCGGTGTCTCCCTCTCTATTTCCACTAGGTCGCTTACAGAATTCGCCATTCGCAGCGACTTCATGTGAACCGCCTGAAAACGAGGCGTGAACTTCCGGTGACCTCCAGTTGGAGCTCAGGCAGCGAGGCGGGCCGGCGAGGAGCCGTTGGCGCTGCAGTTGAGGAGGTCGAGGATGACCCCCTCGCGCAGGCCGCCCTTGCCGATCTGGAGCGGCTGGCCGAGCAGCTCGGAAACCTTCTCCAACAGCAGCACGCCGGTGGTGAGAATGCGGACCCGCTGCGGGTCGAGCTCGAAGCGGCGGGCTACGTCGGCGGCGGGGTCGCCGCAGAGCACGCGTATCCCCCGCTCCAGCGTCTCGTACTCGAGCACGGTGCCGACCAGCCTTCGCAGCGAGGTGGCGCTGCCGCCGACCGCCACCGCCTGGGCCGGGTGCTCGAACTCGACTCCCTCGAAGATGTCCTCGATGCGATCGCGAACCTTGCGGATCTCCGCCGCCGAAGGCGGGTCGGAGGTGATCAACTCGTCGGCCAGGGCGCCCGAGCCGACGCGCCAGGACCGCACCTTCTCGACCCCGCCGGTCGCGGTGCCGAGGATCACCTCGGTCGAGCCGCCGCCGACGTCGACGACACCGATCTTCCCCTCGACGGGGTGGCCCAGACCCTTGGTCGCGCCGATGAAGGAGAGTCGGCCCTCCTCCTGGTCGCTGAGGATGTCGACCGGAACACCGGAGGCGTCGGCGATCGCCAGGGCGGCCTCCTCGCCGTTGCTCGCCTCCCTGATCGCGGCGGTCGCAACCGATCGGATCGTCTCGGCGCCAAGCTCCCGGGCCAGCCGCACCTGGGTCGCGACGAGCTCGCATACCTCTTCGATCTTCTCGGCCTCGATCCCCCCGTCGCGGTCAAGGGCACTGTTGATCCGCGTGTACGCCCGCTGTTCCATCACCTTCTTGAGCTGGCCTTCGACCGGCTCGGCGACGAGCACCCGGGTCGTGTTGGAGCCGATATCTATGGCAGCGCAGAGCATGGGTGAGGCATGGGTCATCTTGGCAAATCGACCGGACCCGCCGGGTCGCTAAGCGGGATGGGAGGCGTCCTCGAACTCCCGGAACAGTCCCGTCACCACGTACGCCACCTGCTCGCCGATGTCGACGCCGTTGTCGGCGATCCGCTCGATCGCCCTGGCGGCCAGCAGCATCGTCATCGCCCACTCGCGCCTGTCGGCGTCGTCGCCGATCGCCAGCGCCAGCCGGAAGCATTCGCGGTTGAGATCGTCGACGAAGTCGTCCTGGCGGACCAGGTCGCGCGCCATCTCGATGTCGCGTTCGCCGAAGGCGCGCTTGGCCTGGCCGATCAGCCCCCGCGTCTGCTTGCCCATGCCGAGGATCAGCGCCACCATCTCCCGATCCGCCGGCGGCTCGTTACCGGTCAGCGGGATCACCTTGCAGATGTTCACGCACTGGTCGCCCATCCGCTCGACGCTCTTCAGCACGTGCAGCAGGGCCGAGATCAGCCGCAGGTCGGTGGCGACGGGGGACTGCGTGGCGAGCAGGGTGATCAGGCTCTGGTGGACCTCCAGGTAGCGGCCGTCGATCCGATCGTCGTCGGCGACGACGATCTGGGCCAGCTCGACGTCCTGGTGCTCGACTGCCTCCAGGGTGCGCTGGAGGGCAGAGCTGACCAGGTTGAGCCCGTCGAGGGCGCTCGCCTCGAGCCGCTCCAGCTCCTCCTGGTACTGAGTCCTGGTTTCGTTCGCCATCAGCCGAATTTCCCAGTCACGTAGTGCTCGGTGCGGTCGTCGTCGGGAGCAGTGAAGAGCTTGTCGGTGGGCCCGACCTCGACCAGCTCGCCGTCGAGCATGAAGACCGTGGTGTCGGCAACCCGCGCCGCCTGCTGCATGTTGTGGGTGACGATCACGATCGTCACTTGCTGCTGGAGCTCGCCGATCAACTCCTCGATCCTCAGCGTCGCCCCCGGGTCCAGCGCCGAGCAGGGCTCGTCCATCAACAGCACCTCGGGTTCCACGGCCAGCGCGCGGGCGATGCAGAGTCGCTGCTGCTGACCGCCGGAGAGGCTGACTCCGGGCGCCTTGAGCCGGTCCTTGACCTCCTCCCAGAGGCCCGCCCCGACCAGCGCTTCGCGGCCGCGATCGTCCAACTCTCCGCGCGAAGCCCCAGACAGACGCAGGCCGGAGACGGCGTTGTCGAAGACCGACATCGTCGGGAACGGATTCGGTTTCTGGAAGACCATGCCGACCGCGCGGCGGACGGCGACGATGTCGATCCGCGGGTCGTAGAGGTTGAGACCGTCGAGTTGGACTTCGCCCTCTGCGCGGGCGCCGTCGATCTCCTCGTGCATGCGGTTGATGCAGCGCACCATCGTCGACTTGCCACAACCGGAGGGGCCGATGATCGCGGTCACCTTGTCGGAGGCGAAATGGAGGTCGACCCCACGCACGGCGTGGGTGGAGCCGTAGTAGGCGTTGAGGTCCTTGAGCTCGACGGTACCCTCGCCACGGCTCCGCTTCACCGCCCCCCGCCCCGCCGATCCGGCGACGGAAAGGGACGGGCCGGTGGAACCGGAACCGGTCTGGGGATTTGCCTGGGGATCGGGGTTTGGCTCGGTCATCGGTGCGCTTTGGCTCGAATCTCTGCTGACGTCCATCGTAAGGACTCCTCGGGTGGGCGGAACGGATCGGGTCTATGCCCCCATGCGCTTGCGCGACCGGGCGTAGAGGGCTCGGGCGACGATGTTCAGGGCAAGGACGAATGCGATCAAGACCAGTGCCGCCGCCCAGGCTTCGGTGTGGGCCTCGGGCTTGGGCGACTCGGACGACTGGAAGATGAAGATCGGGATCGAGGCGAGGGCCTGGCTGGGTTCGGTGAGAACGCCGGGGGCGAAGATCGACGAGAGAAAGATCAGCGGTGCCGTCTCTCCCGCCACGCGGGCGACCGCGAGCAGCGATCCGGTGATCAGACCCCCGGCCGCGGTCGGGATCGTGATCCGCACGGTAGTACGCCAGTGTGCGATGCCGAGGGCGTGCGCGGCCTCCTTCAGCGTTCCCGGAACCAACGTCAGCACCTCCTGGGCGGTGCGGGCGACGATCGGCAGCATCACGATGGCGAGTGCCACCGATGCGGCGAATCCACTCTGATGGCCCTGGGGAACAACGATCAGGCCGTAGACGAAGATCCCGGTGATGATCGTCGGCACGCCGTTGAGGATGTCGAGGACCAAGCGGACCGGGTGGGCAATTCGCGCAGGCGCGAATTCAGTCGTGTAAATCGCGACCAGAATGCCGACCGGGATCGCGATCACGGCGGCGATGCCGACCATGATCGCGCTGCCGACGATCGAGTTGGAGATGCCCCCGCCGGATTCTCCGAAGAGTGCCGTGGGGGTGGTGAGGAAGTGCCAACTGAGCGCCCCGACCCCCTTCAGGAAGACCGAGCCGACGACGATCACCAGCACCGCCACTGCGAGCACGGCGGCGACGGTCGAGGCGACCTCGACCCCTTTGTTGAAGCGGTTGCGCCGCTTCAGGTTGCCGCGGTCGAGCAGCAGCGCGTGCTGGTTGGCACTCACAGCGCCGCGGCCTCCGTCTTCGTTGCTTCGAAGTCCTTGATATTGCCGCGCTGGACGATCACGCGGGCGATCACATTGACGATGACCGCGAAGACCAAGAGGATGAGACCAAGGTAGGCGAGCGAAGCGGTCTGAAGCTTGCTCGTTGCTCCCTGGAACTGAGAGGCGATCTGAGCCGCCAGGGTGCCGCCGGTGTGGAAGAGGGAGGCGTAGATCAGGGTGGCCCCACCGATCACCTGGGCGACGGCGATCGCCTCGCCGATCGCGCGGCCGAGGCCGAGGATCGTGGCGCCGACGATTCCCGGGCGCGAATAGGGCAGGACGACCTGGCGGACCATCTCCCAGCGGGTCGCGCCGAGGGCGTAGGAGGCCTCCTTGAGGTCGCCGGGCACGGTCTCGAAGACCTCGCGGGTGACGCTGGTGATGATCGGCGTGATCATGATCGTCAGGATCAGGGCCGCGGTCAGGTAGCCGAAAGCGGAAGGATCGCCGCTGAAGATCGGCAGGAAGCCGAGGACGCTCTTTAGCGCCGGCTCGATCGTGTCGCGCATGACCGGGCCGAGGACGAGGATGCCCCAGAGGCCGAGGATCACGGTTGGGATCGCCGCAAGCATGTCGACCAGAGTCGCCACCGGGCGCCTGATCCGCCGCGGAGCCAGCTCGGTCAGGTAGATCGAGATCGCGATCGAGAGCGGCGCCGCGAGCAAGAGGGCGATGAACGAGGTGACCACCGTTCCGTAGAGGAAGGGCGCGGCGCCGAAGCGTTTCGAGACCGGATTCCAGTCGTTGGTGGTGACGAAGCCGACGCCGAACTGCTGGATCGCCGGCCAGGCGAGGTGGATGACCTCGTAGACGATGCCGGCGATGACGACGACGGCGAGCGCCGCTGCGAGGCCGGAGAGGCCTCGCAGCAGCGGGTCGCCGATGCGGTCGGTGAGGTTGCGCCGGGCCCGAAGAACTGGGTTGCTGAGGGTCCCGGCCTCCACCTAGCCGCCGATCTTCGCGATCGCTTTTTTGTCGGCCGCGACGACCTGTTTGGGCAGCGGAGCGAACTCGAGGTCGGGCCCGTAGGACTGACCTTCGGTGATCGCGTATTCGATGAATTTCTTCATCTCCGTCGCCTTTTCGGTTTCCAGCGGCACGATCACGTAGGTGTAGGTCGAGATCGGGTACGCGCCTTCCGCCGTGGAGGGCAGTTCGGCGAGCGAGATTTCGTTGTTCGGGCCGATGCCTTCGACCGCGGCCGCGGCCGCTTCGACGCTTTCGACGCCCGGTTCCGGGAACGCCCCGGCCGAGTTTTCGATCAGCGGCATGTTGAGTTCGCTCGAGACCGCGTAGGCGAGTCCGACGTAGCCGATCGCGCCGTCGGTCTGGCCGATCGCCGCGGCGACGCCGTCGTTCTTTTCGGCACCGACCCCGGTCGGGAACTTGACCTGGGTCGAGGTCCCCACCTTCGATTTGAATTCGGGGCTGACCGTCGAGAGGTAGTTGGTGAACGCGTAGGTGTCACCGCTGCCGTCGCTGCGGTAGACCGGCGTGATCTTCGTGCTCGGCAGCTTCGCGCCGGGGTTCAACTTGGCGATCGCCGGGTCGTCCCAGCTGGTGATCGTGCCGAGGTAGATCCCGGAGAGGACTTCGCCGTTCAGTTTCAGGTTCTTCGGCGCGCCCTTGACGTTGTAGGCCGGGACGGTGCCGCTCAACGCCCACGGAATCTGCTCGACTTCGCCCTGCGAGTTCGCTTCTTCGAACTGTTCTTCGGTCAGCGGCGCGTCGGAGGCGCCGAAGTCGACCGTCCGCGAGGTGATCTGCTCGATCCCGCCGCCGCTTCCGATCGCTCCGTAGGTAACGGTGATTTCGGACTTGGAGCTGAAGTCGGACTGCCATTTGGACATCAGCGGGGCGACGAGCGTGCTGCCGGCGCCGACCAGGGGCGAATTGGCGCCGCTGGAGCTCGAGCCGGAACTGGAACTGCTGCCGGACGAGCCGCCGCAAGCTGCAAACGCAACAGCGAGAGTCAGGGCCGCCAATAGGGTGCTGAGGAGTCTCTTAGACACAAATTCTCCTTGAGTTAGTGAGGTATCTATCGCGGCCACACTCGCAGCGGCCGCCAGCCAGCTTGTTATCTGCCCGTAGCGAGGATGTAAAAAGAATGTAAAAGGCGGCTGGGTCGGGCAAGCGTGCTTCAGCCATCGGGCGAGAAGCGGTAGCCGATGCCGTTGTGGGTGTGGATCAGCTGCGCTTCGGGCAGCGCCTCGCCGAGCTTCGCCCGCAGGCGGCTGACGTAGACGTCGACCGAGCGGTCGTCGCGACGGGGCCGGCTGCCCCAGACCTCGCTGAAGAGTTCCTCGCGGGTCATGATCCGCTGCGGGTGTTCGGAGAGGGTGACCAGCAGCTGCAGCTCGCGCATCGTCAAGCTCAGCGGCCGGCCGTCAACCAGGGCCGCGTGCTCCTCCGGCCTGATCTCGAGGCGCCCGGCCACCTGCTGCGAAGACTGCCCGGTTCCCATCGCCATGGTCGCTGAGCATGGCGGGGCGAGACCGGGCGGCGGTTACCCCGTCGTGAAACTGCTGTGAACGACCTGTGAAGATGGCGCCGGAGCCGGGGCCCCCTCGGGGATCACCAGGGGCTCCTCGAGGAGGCCGTCGGCCGGCTCGGGGTCGAAGCGATAGCCGACGCCGAAATGGGTGTGGATGTAGCCCCAGTTGGGAGAGCGCTTCTCCAGCTTCTGGCGCAGCTTGCGGATGAAGACGTCGACCGAGCGGTCGCCGTGGGCCATCGCGTATCCCCACACCCGCTGGTAGATTGTCTCCCGCTCCAGCACCTGGCCCTTGGCTCCGGCGAGGAGGTGGAGCAGCTCGAACTCACGCTTGGTCAGGTCGAGGCTTTCGCCGCTGACGAAGGCCTGGAACTGGTCTGGCCGGATCTCCAGCTCGGCGGCGACGAGTGGCCGGGACTCGACCTCGTGGCGGCCGCGGCGGCGGCGGCGGGAAACCGCTTCGACCCTCGCCATCGCCTCCTCCGGGTGACAGGGCTTGGTGATCCAGTCGTCGACGCCGAGGCGAAGCCCGCGCACCCGCTGGGCCACGGTCGAGCGGCCGGTACAGACGATCACGCCGAGGTCGGGGAGCATCCCGCAGACCCGCTCGAGGTATTCCCAGCCTTCGTCGCCGAGCACCGCCGGGTCGAGCAGCACCGCGTTCAGCTTCATCGCCACCAGCTCTTCCGACGGGACCGCGCCGGCCGAGTGCCGCAGCTGCCAGCCTGCGGCCTCCGCCCGCTTGGAGAGGACGGTGACGAAGCCGCTGTCGGTATCGATCACGGCAAGCCGGATGGTCTGGTTTGGGTTCAAGGTTCGGCGGCGCCGATTGGGATGGTTGGCGCTCGGAACGACAAGACACGACGATTGTATGCGCACGGGAAGCGCAAATCGCCTGCTTTCACAGGACTTTCACAGGTCAGAGGGGTCGAAATTCCGACAAAAGTGGCTCAAAAAGTGGCGGGACGAAGGCCGATCGCAATGATCAACAGGATCGCCACCCCCGCAGCGTAGCGGTAGTAGACGAAGGGCCGGTAGCTCGACGTCCTCACCAGGCGCAGCAGAAAGGAGATCGCCAGGTAGCCGGAGACGGCGGCGGCGATCGTGCCGATGATCATCGGGCCGGCGACGCCGGAGGGCAGACCGCCGTGGACGGCGCTGGCGCCCTTGAAAAGGGTGGCGCCGGCGACGACCGGGATCAGCAGCAGGAAGGAGAAGCGGGCGGCGCCGTCGCGGTCGAGGCCGAGCCAGCGGGCGGCGGTGATCGTGATCCCGGAGCGGGAGGTGCCGGGGGCCAGTGCGAGCACCTGGGCCAGGCCGATGTGCCAGCCGTCGCGCAGCCGCGTCCCCTGCAGCCGGCGCCGCTGGGGCATCCGATCCGCGTATCCCAAGAGGGCGCCGAAGACGATCAGCTGGATCGCGATCATCCAGGGCTCACCGAGATGTTCGTCGATGAAGTTGGAGCCGATCCCGCCGGCGATCACGGCCGGAATCGTGCCGATCGCGATCGCGACCGAGAGCCGCTGCTCATCGGTCTCGATCGCCCGCTGACGGACGGCGCCGATGAAGCCGCGGATCAGGGCCACGACCTCCTTGCGGAAGTAGGTGATAGCCGCGATCAGAGTACCCGCGTGCAGCGCCACGTCGAAGGTCTTGTTGAACTCGGGGTGGTCGAGCAGGAAGGTGTAGTCCTGCAGCCAGGGGACCACGATCAGGTGGCCGGACGAGGAGATCGGCAGGAACTCGGTCAGCCCCTGTACGACCCCGAGTAGCAGGGCCTCGAGGTTCGACATCGGAGCCGGACTCTAGGGGTGGCCCTCGACGCGAGTCGCCGGCGCCCCCGGGTGCGGTAGATTCCCGCCCGTGAAGCGGACCGTCTCAGCCCTGCTTTCGATCGTCGCCCTGATGCTGGTCGCCGCCCCCGCGGCGATGGCCGACAACGGCGTCGGCCTGGCTGGGCCGACCACCGACAAGACGGTCACCTTCTTCTGCTTCGGCGTGATCGCCTTCTTCGTCGTCCTCGTTGTCGTGATGTCGCTGATCCAGGGCAAGCTGGAGAAGCGCAAGGAGCGGCGCCGCTACGACCTCGAGCGCCTTTCCTGAGCCGAAACGGCCTCAGGCGGCGCCTCCTCGGCCCTTGACTGAGACCTTTTCGCCTTCAGGAAAGCCTGAACCCGCTCAGCAGCCGTTTCTCGGTCTCTCCCTCGACTTTTGCCACAACTTCGACTTTGCCCTCCAGCGGGGTGTCGCGGATCTTCGTCGCCAGCAGGTCGTCGACCTGGAAGATGCCGGCCGAGTTGTTGAGCTGGATCTCGATCCGCACCGGACGCTCCTCCCCCGCCTCGATCCGGACCTCGTCGATCGCCGCGGCCGAGATCGAGTGGATCCCCTCGTGGCCGGCCTCGATCGGGATCCGGGTCCGACCCTGGGCCATGTCGAGCGCGTCGGCGACTCGAACCACCCCGGCCTCGAGCGTGTAGGGCTCGCCGCGGCGGCGGTGACCGATGATCGCGTGGAGGATCTCAGAGGCGACGATCGTCCGCTCCGGCTCCCGGTAGGAGCTCGCCAGCAGCCGGTCGAGGGCGCCGCTGGCGAGGAACAGCGAGTAGGCCTCGTGGTCGGCGCGGTGGATCGACATGCCGACGTCGTGCAGCAGCGCCCCGCCGGCGACCACGACCTCGGCGTCGCGGTCCTTCATCCCGTGGTCGGCGACGACGGCAGGTTCGACCCCGGCCCTGACCAGCAGCCGCAGCAGTCGCAGGCCGATGTTGAGGACGATCTGCATGTGGACCCAGGAGTGGTCCGACATCCCCAGCCGCTCGGCGTGGACCTGGGCCATGTACCACCAGGCCCGCACCTGCTCGTCGCCGTTGACCGCCTCGAGGAACCCCTCGAGCTTGCGGTTGCCGCGGGTCGGCGCCCGCACCATCGCCTCGGCGACCGCCTCTTTCGGCGGCTTGCGGCTCGGCCCGCCTGGATCAGGCGCCGGGATCTGCTCCTCGGGCGTCATTGCCGCCATCGTAGGGAAGGGGTCGGGTGCCCCTCTCCTTCGCGCTCAGCCGCAGACGGGCCAGGGGCTCGAGCCCGAGCGCGAGTAGAGGAGGGCGGCGCGGTAGTCCTGCTCGGCCTCCGAAGCGGCGGCGGGGTCGCCGTGACCGCCGACCGATTCCCAGGTCCCGGAGTCGAACTGGTATTTGCCCCGGTAGGTGCCGTCGGAGGAGACGATCGTCGGGTCACCGCCCGACTCGCAGGCCGCGATCGATTCGAGGGTCCCGACCGAGACTCCGCCAGGGAGGGTGGCGAACGCTTCGCGGCGCTTCTTCAGCACGGCGGCGCGGTGTCCGACCTGGATCCTGTGGGCGACCGTGTGGATCACGCGCTGGAAGCGATCGACCGGGGCCTGCAATGGCTCGATCCGTACCGCCTTCGCGTCGGTCACCGCGACCTTTGAGCTTCCGCCGACGCCGCTGGCGGCGAAGGCGGCCGCGGGAAAGACCAAGGCGGCGATGAGAATTGAAAGAATATGTGAGCGTTTTATGAGCAAGCGCGGAACCGTTGCGGTGTTTCCGGGCTTCATGTGTGTGCCGCGTCACAGAAAGAACCTATCTAGCGCCGATCCGCACTAAGCCAGGCACAAGCCGGCGTCCTCCGGTTGCCTTGCCGGGCGGGATCTTGCAGTCGATCCTGGTCAGGCTGCCTTGGCGACCAGCATCCGCAGATCCGGGAGGGTGCGGAAGGACTTGACGTCAGCGCGCCCGTAGCCGCTCTCCTCCAGCCACAGCGAGACCTCGTCGGTGGTGTAGGTGTCGGCGCCGGAGGTGAGGTGAAAGAAGAGGCCGAGAATCGAGGCGAGGTTCGCGCGCCTGCCCCCCGGACGGTCGTAGAGGTCGAGCACGCACAGCGGCGCGCCTGGACGCAGAACTTCGCGGATGCGCGCGAACAGCGCCCTGGCCTGATCGGGCGAGAGGTGGTGGATGATGTTGAAGCAGAGCGCACCGTCGTAGTGGCCGTCGAAGTCGACCTCGAACATGTCGCCGACGATGTGGCGGACGCGGTCCTCCATTCCCGCCGCGGCGACGATCTTCCGGCCCACCCGGGCGCTGCCCGGAAGGTCGACGACGGTGGCCCGCAGGCTGTGGTGGCGGCGGCAGAGCGCCATCGAGAACTCCCCGTGGGCGCCTGCCACGTCGAGGACCGAGTGGGCACCGGCGGCCAGCGGGATCGCCTTGGCGACTTCGGCACTCGAGAGGCGGGCGAGCTGGAACTGGCCGAGGATGTAGGAGTCCCAGTAGGGATCGTCGGCGGTTTTCCCGTGCAGCTCGACGTGGTGCCCGTCCCGGACCAGATCCTCTAGCCCCGCATACCAGTCCCAGTAGTGGGCGGTGTCGGCGAGGAAGTCGCCGAGGTAGGTGTCGGAGGAGGGATCCAGCCAAGTCCGGGCGCGAGAGGTCATCTCGTAGCGCCCGTCGGGACGCAGCTTCAGGTGGCCGAGCGAAGCGACCACGTCGAGGATGCGGACGGTCCCGGCCGGCTGCAGGCCAAGGTGCTCGGCGAGCTCGGCCGGCTCGCGCGGGCTCTCGGCCAGCGCCGCCAGCATCCCGGTGCGCTGGGCGACCTGCAGCGAGCGCGCGACGGGCATCGCGTACATGGCCTCGCCGATCGGCGTCGGCAGCTTGTTGAGGAGCAGACCTATCCGCTCCAGCAGTCCATCGGGCACCGCGGCGATCCGCATCGGCGCCAGCCTATCCGCCATGATCAACGGAATGGGAGAGAGCCCGACGTCCCGCCTGCTCCTCGCCTGCCCGGACCGGCCCGGGCTGATCGCCACGGTCAGCGGCTTTCTCGCCGACGCGGGCCTCAACATCGTCGACGTCGACCAGCACTCGACCGCCGAGGGGCGCTTCTTCATGCGAATGGTCTTCGACTCGGTGCCGGCGGGGAAGCGCGACGCGCTCGAGCGGCAATTCGCGGAGGAGGTGGCCGCTCCCTTCGAGATGGAGCACCGCTTCGCCGAGTCGAGCCGGCGCAAGCGCGTCGCGATCATGGTCTCGCGCGAAGACCACTGCCTCTCGGACCTGCTCTGGCGCTGGCGCAACAGCGATCTCGGCGGCGAGTTGGTGGCGGTCCTCTCCAACCACCCCGACCACGCCGACCAGGTCGCATCCGTCGGGGTGCCCTTCCATCACGTCCCGGTCGAGGCCGGCTCGCGTGCAGCGGCGGAGCGCCGGGCCCTGGACCTGCTCGGCGACGTCGACCTGCTGGTCCTCGCCCGCTACATGCAGGTCCTCTCCGAGGGCTTCCTGCGCGAGCTGGGGGCGCCGGCGATCAACATTCACCACAGCTTCCTGCCGGCCTTCGTCGGCGCCGATCCCTACCACCGGGCGCACGAGCGCGGCGTCAAGCTGATCGGTGCCACCGCCCACTACGTCACCGCCGAGCTCGACGCCGGGCCGATCATCGACCAGGACGTGACCCGGGTCAGCCACAGCGACGAGGTCGCCGACCTGGTGCGGATCGGACGCGACATCGAGCGGCTGGTCCTGGCCCGGGCCGTGATGGCGCACCTCGACGACCGGGTGCTGCTCGACGGTCAGCGCACGATCGTCTTCTAAGGTCTGTGGTCGAGATGGAGCAGGCCACTCTCCCCCACCCTCCGATCGCCGGTTCGGACCCCC
>DATAIY010000405.1:0-6338 GCA_036262475.1 Solirubrobacterales bacterium | reverse complement strand
GCCCTGGACGTGCAGCGTCGCCGCGCAGGCGACGACGACGAAGAGACCGATGACGCCGGTCAGGAGGGCGCCGACGATCACGTCGACCCGCTCGTAGCGGAGATCCTTGATCTTGAGTTTCTTGTCGACCGCGTAGGACTGGATGAAGGCGAGGCCCCACGGCGCCAGCGTCGTGCCGACGGTCGCCACGGCGACCAGGACGGCCTCGCGGTTGAGCGGCATGCTCGGCACGACCAGCCCCTTGGCGGTCGCGCCCCAGTCGGGGTGGGCGAGGATGCCCGAGATCACGTAGGCGACGAAGACCGTGCTGAGGGCGAGAAGCACGTGCTCGACGTAGCGGAAGGTGCCGCGCAGGACCAGCAGCGAGACGCCGACCGCGGCAAACGGCACGCTGATGTAGCGGCTGACTCCGCCGAGCAGCTCACCCCCCGCCGCGACCCCGGCGAACTCGGCGCAGAGGGTGCCGGTGTTGGCGATCACCAGGGCGCCGAGGACAAGCGCGGCGGCGCGGCCGTCGTAGCGCTCGCGGACCAGGGTGAGCAGCCCCTTGCCGGTGACGATCCCGAGCCGCACGCCGAGCTCGTGGAAGACGATCAGAGCTGTGGTCGAGAGCGCCAGGACCCAGAGCATCTCGTAGCCGTACTTGGCGCCGAGGATCGAGTAGGTGGTGATCCCGGCCGGGTCGTCGTCGGAGAGCCCGGCCAGGAGACCGGGGCCGACGACGGCGAGCAGCGCCGCGACGCCACCGGCTTTGAGCAGCCGGTGGCGGCGCCGCAGGAGGTGCCCGTGCAGGTGGCGACCGGGCGTGTGGCGGGCGAGGGGCTTCGGCACCAACGGCATCGGCGAATGATCTCGCGAGCGCCAGACCCGTCGGCGGGAGCTAGGGTGAGATCGCGGCGAGGAGATCGACGTACTCGGCCAGCCTGCTCGCTCCGAGATAGCTCTCCAAGACGCGCCGCCGCGCCGCCGCTCCGAGCTTCTCCGCGCGGCGTGGATCGGCGAGAAGGCCGGCGATCGCCGCGCCCAGCCCGGCCAGATCGCGGGGGTCGTCGATCAGCACCCCGTTGACGCCGTCTTCGATCTGGTCCTGGATGCCGCCGACGCGGGTGCCGATCACCGGGCGCCGCTTCCACATCGCCTCGGCGACGGTCAGTCCGAACCCCTCGGCGAGGCTCTTCTGCACGATCACGGCGCCCCGCCGCTGCAGGGCGTTCACCATCGCCCCGTTTTCGTCGAGGTTGTGCATCGGCAGGCTGAGCAGGTGGACTCGGTGGCGAACCGGCCCTGGAAGCTCCTCCCAGGCTCCGACCATCTCCGACCAGACCGTGGCGCCTTCCGGATCGTCGGCGACGGCCCCGCTCGCCGGTCCCGCGAGGACGAGATGAAGGTCCTCGCCGGAGAGGTGATCCGAGAAGCAGTCGAGCAGGCCGCGGTGGTCCTTGAGCCGGTCCCAGCGCGACACCTGGATCACGGTCGGTGCCCTCTTGGGCAGTCGAGCCTCCTGCCAGATCTCGGCGCCGCGCTCGACCCGCCCCGGCGTGCCGTCGGCGCGGGTGAAGGCCGGTGCCGTCGCCGGCGAAGCGTCCCCGAGCCCGATCGCACCGAGAATCGCCTCGACGGTGGCCGGCTCGAGCTCCTGGTTCTTCGGCGTGACGGGATCGATCCACGGCGCCATCGTCCGGGCGCGCTCGCGGTCGATCACGTCCCACACATAGGCGTCGCGGGAGAAGACGCACAGCTCGGCGGCTCGTACGTGGGGCGCCAGAAAGGCCCAGGCGCGGCGAGTCAGATCGTTGGGACGATCGACGCCGATGTGACAGCGCCAGACCACGGTCGCGCCGGCGGCCCTCGCCGCCGCCGCCAGGCCCACGGTCTGGGGATCGTGCAGGAAGACGACGTCGCCTTCCTGGACCAGCGGCAGAAGGTGGGGGGCGCTGGTCGCGAGCGTGCTTTCGTAGAGACGGCGCTCGCGGGGGCCGAGATCGCCGCCGTCGCCCTCGACTCCGTGCAGGTTGTTGTGGAGGCGCTTGGTCAGCGCGAAGAACTCGGGTTGCTCGCGCAGCACGACCCAGCGCGTGTCGATGCCCGCACCGCGCACGTAGGGCAGCAGCGAGCGCAGCATCTCCGCGATCCCGCCACCGCGCAGGGTCGAGCTGACGTGCCAGATCGCTCGCCCCACGAACAGCCGCCTGGCGCGAGCGGCCGCCTCCTCGATTCGTCCGTAGTCCTCGCCGAGGATAGGCTCGAACCTGGCGAGTGGGTGGGAGGGGATTTCTACGAACTTGGGAACAGCCATTCGATCCTCAACTCGCCTGCGGCGCGCGGGCGCAGCTGCGAGGCCCTCCACCTTAAGTGGGCCGGGGTCGCCGGTCATCGTGGGAAAGCCGCAGTCGGCAGACCGGATCGAACGCAAGTCGGCGTTACTCTCCTGATGATGAACGACAGGCGCGCCTCCGAGGACGACACCGCGGTCACGATCGTTCTCGCGGACGACCACGCCGTGGTGCGCAGCGCTTTGAAGCTGCTCCTGGAGGCCGAGGTCGGCTTCGAGGTCCTCGCCGAGGCCGGTGACGCCGATACCGCGGCTCGCTACGTGCTCGGGCACAAGCCGGCGGTTCTCGTCCTCGACCTGAATATGCCCGGGCGCCCCAGCCTGGAGGCGATCCCGGACATTCGCAGGGCCTCGCCAGCGACCGAGATCGTGGTCCTGACGATGCAGAGCGAGCCCGCCTTCGCCCGCTCGGCTCTGCAGGCGGGGGTCCGTGGCTACGTGTTGAAGGAGGCCGCCGACACCGAGCTGGTGCAGGCGGTGCGCAGCGCCGCGACGGGCGACACCTACCTTCAACCGTCCCTCGGCGCCCGGCTGGCGGCGGAGCCGGACTCGCCCGAAGACGACCTCACCGAGCGCGAGCGTCAGGTGCTCCGCCTGATCGTCCTCGGCCACACCAACGCCGAGATCGCCGAGCAGCTCTACCTCAGCATCCGGACCGTTGAGAGCCACCGGGCCCACATCCAGCAGAAGCTCGGGCTCTCGGGTCGCTCCGAGCTCGTCCGCTACGCGCTCGATCGCGGTCTGATCGAGACCTAGACCCACCCCCAAGACCCCGGCAGACAATGAGCGTGGACTCCGAAGAGCATCGCATCCGTAATCTTCTCGACGTCGGTCGTGCCCTGACCAAGGAGCTCGACCAGCGCCTGCTCCTTGACCGGATCCTCGAGGCGGCACGCGAGATAACCGGCGCTCGCTACGCCGCGGTCGGCATCCTCGACGAGCAGCACAGCGGGCTTAGTGAGTTCCTCACCTCGGGGGTCGACAAGGCGACCCAGCGGGCGATCGGCGACCTGCCCCGCGGCCGCGGGGTGCTGGGGGCGCTGATCGAGGAACCACGGCCGTTGCGACTGGCGGACGTTGGCCAGCACCCGACCAGCTACGGCTTCCCGGTCGGGCATCCGGTGATGCGCAGCTTCCTTGGCGTGCCCGTGATCATCCGCGGCAGCGCCTGGGGCAACCTCTACCTGACCGAGAAGGCCGGGGGCGAGTTCACGGTGGCCGACGAGGAAGCGGCGGTGATCCTGGCGGAATGGGCGGCGATCGCGATCGAGAACGCCAGGCTCTACGAGACCAGCGAGCGCCGCCGCCGGGAGCTCGAGAAAGCCTTCCGGGGGCTCGAGGCCACCCGCGACGTCGCCGTCGCGATCGGCGGCGAAATCGCGCTCGAGCACGTGCTGGAGCTGATCGTCAAGCGCGGGCGGGCGCTGATCGACGCCAGGAGCCTGGTGATCATGCTGCGCGACGGAGATGAGCTGGTCGTCGAGGCGAGCGCCGGCCACGCCGAGAGCGTGCGGGGAGTGCGCCTCTCGATCGCCGGGTCCACCTCGGGACAGGTGCTCGAGGGCCGCCGTCCCGAGCGCATCGGTGACGTCACCTCGCGCCTGCGGATCGCTCCCAGCGAGTTCGGCGTCGATGACCCGCAGACCGCGCTGCTGGTGCCGATGGTCTACCGCGACGACGCCTTCGGGATCCTCGCCGCCTTCGATCGCGGGCCGGACGGCCAGCCGTTCACCGAGGAGGACGAGCAGATGCTGCGCACCTTCGCCGCCAGCGCCGCGACCGCCGTGGCGCTGGCCCAGAGCGTGCAGGCCGACCGGCTGCGCAGCTCGCTCGCGGCGACCGAGGCCGAGCGCGGCCGCTGGGCGCGCGAGCTGCACGACGAGACTCTGCAGGGCCTGGGCGGCCTGCAGGTGCTGCTCTCCTCGGCGCTGCGACGGGGGGATCCCGAGGGCGGCGAGCGGGCGATGCGGGAGGCCGTCGGGCACATCGAGCAGGAGATCGAGAACCTGCGGGCGATCATCACCGAGCTGCGCCCGGCCGCACTCGACGAACTGGGGCTGGCGACGGCGGTCGAGGCGCTGCTCGATCGCCACCGCGGGCAGAGTGGCTTCGAGGTCGAGGGCGCGATCGCGCTGGCTGCCCCTGCCGAGGCGGACGCCCGCCTCGACGCCGAGCTCGAGAGCACCGTCTACCGGTTGGTGCAGGAGGCTCTCACGAACGTCGCCAAGCACGCGGGGGCCGAGACGGTGAAGGTGAGCGTTGGCGAATCCGACGGGAAGCTGCTGGTCGAGGTGCGCGACGACGGGGTCGGCTTCGACCCCGAGGCGGGCGCTCAGGGGTTCGGACTGGCCGGGATGCGCGAGCGCGTGAGCCTTGCCGGTGGCTCCCTGGACATCGCATCGGGCGCGGGCGGCACGTCCGTCAAAGCCACGCTACCGGTCCGAGGTCGGGGCGACGGGCGCGCCGATCGACACACCAGGCGGGCATCCCTAGGCTGAGCCGTCCGGCCGTTCGGCCACCTGTGGGCTGACGTACACCTCGCCGCGCGCGGCGGCGCGGACGGCCTGCGGCAGCTCGCTGTCGGAGAGCTCCTTGCGGACGAACCCGAGCGCGCCGGCGGCGATCACGTGCGCCGCGAAGGCGGGGTTGTCGTGCATGGTGATGACCACCACCCCGGTGCCCGGGGCCCGTCGGCGCAGCTTTCCGATCGCCTCTGCACCGAGTCCGTCGGGGATGCGGTAATCGAGCACGAGGACATTGGGCTTCCCCCCCTCGGCTTGGCGCACCCCCAACTCGAGGCTGTCCGCCTCGGAGACGACCTCGATGCCCTCCTCGCCCTCGAGCAGGAGGCGCAGGCTTCGCCGCATCAAGACGTGATCGTCAACGAGGGCGACCCGAATGGGTGACGGCGTCGAGGGCTCCCGATCGGGGACGGGAGGCGGCACCAGACGAAGATCGGCGCTCATGGGAGGAAGCTAGCCCTCGCCGGGCCACCCCGCATCGGTAGCAACAGCGCTACCTGCTGCGGCATTTCCGCGTCTGGAGGTGCGGCAAAGCGCCGATGCCGCGGGGCGCCGCGAGCCGTAATTTCGGCGTCGGGCTGGACGGCACGAAAGGAGAGCTGGGTGCACCGCAAGATCCTCGTCGGCTTCAAGGAAACTGAGCAGGGGCGCGACGCGCTCGAGTTGGGACGCATCTTGGCGCGGGCCAGCGGCGCCGAGATGCTCGTCGCCGCCGTCCCCGGCGACGACGGCGGCGAGCTGGCGCGGCTGGCACGAACCGAAGCGGTCGACCTGCTCGTCCTCGGGTCCACCCACCGCGGCCCGCTCGGCCGGGTCCTGCCGGGCGCGACCGTCGAGCACCTGCTGGGCGAGGCCACCTGTGCCGTGGCGGTCGCCCCTCCCGGCTTCGGCAGCCCCGCGGAGGGTGACCTGGGGTGGCGGCCGCTGAGCGGCGACGCCGAGGACGTGGGGATGCGCGTCGTCGGCATCGGCTACGACGGCTCGCCCGCGGCACGCGAGGCGCTTGCGGTCGCGGCGGAGCTCGCCGTGCCCAACGGCGCCGCGCTGCGGGTCTTCACGGTGGCGCGGGTGCTAGCCCACATCCCGGGCGCCGGCGCCGAAGCGCAGACCGGCGCCGGCATGACCGTTCCGCGGCTGCGGGAGGAGTTGCACCGGGCGGTTGCGAGCCTCCCCGTAGAGGCGCGGGCGCTGCCGGTCTTCCTCCAGGGCTTCCCGGCCGTGGAGTTGATCGGCGCCGCCGCGGAAGGGGTCGACCTGCTGGTCCTCGGTTGCCGCAGCGGAGGCCCGGTGCGGCGGGCTCTACATGGGAGCGTCTCCAGCGCGGTCCTGAAGGAGGCGAGGTGCCCGGTGCTGATCTCGCCGAGCGGGGTCACGGCGCCGCAGGCGGTGCCAGTATGAGCGCCGGCACGGACTCCCGTGTCCCCTGAGGTCCAATACGCGATCGCACTGGGGGTCGTCTTCGCGGTCAACCTGCTGCCGGCCTT
>DATAIY010000404.1:0-4656 GCA_036262475.1 Solirubrobacterales bacterium | reverse complement strand
CCTCCGACGTGATCGACTCGGTGCCCGTGGGGCTGCTTCCCGGCGGGACGGTCGAATAATCTCGCGGAGATGAAGACCGCCGCGGAAATCATGGACGCCGAGGTGGCGAGCGTCTCGCCGGGGGACGACGCTCGCACCGCGATCGACCTGCTGGCGAAGACCGAGCTGGGCGCGGTGCCGGTGGTCGACGCCGACCGCCGGGTGGTCGGAATCGTCAGCGAGTCGGACCTGATCCTCAGCGACGAGGAGTCCGACCTTCACCTCCCGCACTACCTCAACATCATGGGCGGCGTCGTCTTTGTCGGCTCGATGAAGGGGTTCGAGGAGCGCTTGAACAAAGCCTTCGCCACTGACGTCGCCGAGTTGATGAGCGCCGATCCGATCGTCGTCCGCGCCGACGACGACGCCAACCTGGTCGCGAAGACGATCGCCGACAATCACCACAATCACCTTCCTGTGGTCGACGCCGACGGGCGGCTGGCGGGCATGGTCACCAGGGCCGACGCCCTCGCCGCCCTCGTCGACGCCGGGTAGCGCGATGGAGCGGGCGGTCGCTCGGATCGACTTCGACGCGATCCGAGCCAACTGCACCCGGCTGAAGGCCGAGCTGGGCGAGGGCGCCGAGCTCTGCGCCGTGGTCAAGGCCGACGGCTACGGGCACGGTGCCGACGGCTGCGCCAACGCCGCCCTCGCCGGCGGCGCCACCAGGCTCGCCGTGGCCACCGCCGCCGAGGCCGAACAGGTGGGGCGCCGCTTCCAGCACATACCCCTGCTGACGATGGGCGCGCTGACCGCGGAGGAGGTCGACATCGTCCTCTCGGCCGGGTCGGAGGTGGCGGTCTGGCGCGAGGGCTTCCGCCGCCTGCTCGCCGATCGCGCCCGGGCCCAGGGCAGGCCGGCTCTCGCCCACGTCAAGTTCGACAGCGGCATGGGGCGGCTCGGCACCCCCGACCCCGAGAAGGTGCTGGCCCTGGCTCGCGCCTGCGACGCCGACCCCAGCCTCGAGCTGGCGGGGATCTGGACCCACCTGGCAACGGCCGACGAACCGGACTCCGCCTTCTTCGATGAGCAGCTCGACCGCTTCGAGCCCGTTGCCGCCGCCGTCAGGGCGGAGTTTCCCACGGTGACCGTGCACGCCGCCAACAGCGCCGCCGTCTTCCGCGACCGGCGATCCCATTTCGACATGGCCCGCTGCGGCGTCGCGATCTACGGGCTCGACCCCTTCCAGGGCGATCCGGCCGAGCACGGGCTGGCGCCGGCTCTCTCCCTGCGCTCCTACGTCGCCGACGTCAAGCGCTTCCCCGCCGGCGCCAGTGCCGGCTACGGGCAGCGCTGGGCGGCTCCGGTCGAGACCTGGGTCGGGGTCGTGCCGCTCGGATACGGCGACGGCGTCCGCCGCGGCCTCAGCAACAACGCCGAGGTGCTGGTTCGCGGCCGCCGCCGGCCCCTGGTCGGGACCGTCTCGATGGACAACGTCACGATCGACCTCGGCCCCGACACCGATGTCGAGCCGGGGGACGAGGCGGTCCTGATCGGCGCCCAGGGCGACGACGCGATCTTCGCCGAGGAGATTGCCGCCCGCCTCGACACGATCAACTACGAGGTCACCTGCGCGATCTCCGCCCGGGTGCCACGCCGCACCGCATGAGCCTCGCCGACGATCTCCGCGCGACGCCGCTGGTGGCCGCCGCGCGGCGCGCCCTGGCAGCCGAGAACGGGGCCTGGATCGTCGGCGGCGCTGTTCGCGACGCGGCTCTCGGCCAAGACGTCGCCGACCTCGACCTCGCCGTGGCCGGAGACCCCGGCGCCGCGGCGCGCGCGATTGCCTCCGAGTTGGGCGAGCACGCCTTCGAGCTCTCGGCGGAGTTCGGGACCTGGCGCGTCGTCTCGCGTTCCCGCGACTGGCAGGTCGACGTGACGCCGCTGCGGGGTGGCGGTATCGACGCCGACCTGGCCGAGCGCGACTTCACAGTCGGCGCCGTCGCCGTGCCGCTCCTGGATGGCGAGGCGATCGATCCGTTCAATGGGCTCTCCGACCTCGAGCGCGGGCATCTGCGCGCGGTCAGCGAGCGCAGTTTCGTCGAGGACCCGCTGCGGCTGCTGCGGGCGGCGCGGCTGGCGGCCGAGCTGAAGCTGGAGATCGACGCCCAGACGGTGGCCCTCGCCCGGGCCGCCCGTGCCCGCGCCTCCGACCCCCCCGGCGAGCGGCAGCTGACCGAGCTGCGGCAGCTGCTCGGCGGCCCCGATCCGGTGCGGGGGCTCACCCTTCTCGACGAGCTGGAGCTGACCGCCGTCGTCCTGCCGGAGCTGGAGGGCCTGCGCGGGGTCGAACAGGGCCCCAACCACCATCTCGACGTCCACGGACACACCCTGGCCGTGCTCGAGCAGACGCTGGAGGTCGAGAACGATCTGGATCGTTTCGCCGGCGAGCGGGCCGCCGAGGTGGCGGAGCTGCTGGCGGAGGAGCTCGCCGATGAGATGACCCGCAGCACCGCTCTGCGCTTTGGCGCCCTGCTCCACGACATCGGCAAGCCGGCGACCCGCAGCGAGCGCGATGGCTTCGTCGGCTTCCGCGGCCACGACCGCGAGGGGGCGGAGATCGTCGGCGGCATCTGCTCGAGGCTGCGCGCCAGCCGGCGCCTGACCCAGCACCTGCAGGCCCTGGCGCTCCACCACCTGCGACTCGGATTCCTGATTCCGGAGGCGCCGCTGTCGCCTCGCCGCGTCCACGAGTACCTGCGGGCGACCGATCCGGTCGGCGTCGACGTCACCCTGCTCACCGTCGCCGACCGCCTTTCCGCCCGCGGCGCCGGGCCGCTGGCCAGGCCGGAGATGGTCGAGGCGCATCTCGCCCTTGCCCGCGAAATGGTCGCCGCCGCCCTCGACTGGCGACGCGACGGCCCGCCGGCTCCGTTGCTGCGCGGCGACGAGCTGGCCACCGAGCTCGGCATCGCTGAGGGCCCCGAGCTGGGCGTGCTGCTCGCCGAGCTGGAGGCCGCCCAGTACGCGGGGGAAGTGCGCGACCGTGCCGGAGCGGTGGAGCACGCCCGCCGGGTCGACGGCTGAGCCAGGCGCGAATCCTGGCCCTCGTCAGGTACGCTCATCGCCGATGGCCGAGGAAAAGATCGAAATGGAGGGAGAGATCACCGAGGCGCTCCCGAACACGATGTTCCGGGTCAAACTGGACAACGGTCACGACGTGCTCGGCCACATCTCGGGCAAGATGCGCCGCCATTACATCCGCATCCTTCCCGGCGACCGCGTCAAGATCGAGCTCTCGCCTTACGACTTGGACCGCGGCCGCATCACCTACCGCTACAAATAGCCGCCTGGCGGCGTCCTCGGTCGGCGGCTGCGGCTGACGCACTGAAGTGCGCTCCCCTTGCCTTCTCCCCTGCGTCTTGCCAGGCTTGGTTTTCGCGGCCGGGGAGGTCAGAGGTGGCTGCATGCCGCTACGGGGTCCGGGTTCGCCAGCTCGGCGATCAGGGATGACCAGGCGAAGTCTTTCGCGCCCAGGCCTCTGCCGGTCCGGGGGTCGTAGTACTCGCGCAGTCCTTCGCGCGCGGCGGCCGCGATCACGCCGTCCGCCAGTCGCTGCGCCTGCTCCACGTAGCCGAGGCGGCGCATCCCCAGCCAGACTATCCAGGCCGAGTTGACCCAGGTCGGGCCGCGCCAGTAGCGGCGGATCGGGCCGTGGCCGCCGTCTGGCTCGTAACTGGCCTCGGAGGCGGCGACGGATGGCGGCGCGACGGCCGTGAGGAACTCGTCGCGGTCGAGCAGGTGCTCCTCGATCAGACGCCGCCCGATCTCCTCCGGCAGGTCGGGAAGGGCGAGCGGGGCGAGCGCCGCCCAGGTGACGGGATCAGGCCGCAGCGCGCCGGGCTGAGCCTCGTCGACGAACAGCCCGCGGCCCTCGTCCCAGAGCCGCTCGACCAGGGCCGGGGTCGACGACGGCCGGCCCATCGCCTGCAGCGAGAGCGACCACATCGTGTTGACCAGCACCTCGCAGAGGACCGGGCCGCCGCGCTCGCGAATGCGGCGGGCGTCGAAGCCGAGCCCGCGGTTGCGGTGGACGAGCAGCGGGAAGCCGATCCTGCCGTTGGAGCGGCGCCCCCAGACCGGTTCGAACTTGGGCGAGGCGTCGAGGCCCGACTCGTCGGGCTGCACGATCCACAGCAGCCCGTCGCCCTCGAGGTCGCGGTTGGCGGCGAGCCAATCCATGTGAGCCGCTATCCGCGGCTCGTCGCCGGGGTCGCCGACGGCGATCCGCCAGGCCCAGGCCAGCAGCGGCGGCTGGATCGTCTCGGTATGCAGGGCGCTGGGCGAGGCGACGTTGTAGAAGAAGAGGCGGATGAAGGAGACCCGGTTGCGCCAGAAGGTCGTGTGGCCGAGGAAGCCGTTCGGGCGTTGGATCGCGAGCAGGCTCTCGAGCTCGGCGCGGGCGCGGCCGGGGTCGAAGCGGCGCCAGACGATCGCCGCGAAGCACGAGTCCCAGTACCACTGCCAGGGGTAGCGGCCGAGGCTGGGCTCGGTGTAGGCGTAGCGCACACCTTCACGCTCGCCCTGGTGCCAGTTCTGGCGCAGGACGCGCTCGGCCTCCGCCGTCACCGCAGCCCTATCGGCCTCGCTCATGCGCCAGTACGGCGCATCTCACGC
>DATAIY010000403.1:0-1605 GCA_036262475.1 Solirubrobacterales bacterium | reverse complement strand
GAATCACCCGCAACGATTTCGAGGAGCGGTTCGTCGCCTTCCTCGACGCCAACGGCCTGCCGCGGCCGAGACTCAACGCGACGCTGGCGATTCGTGGGCGGTTCCTCGAGCCGGACTGCTTGTGGGCCGAGCAGCGGCTCCTGCTCGAGCTGGACGGCCGCGAGGTTCACGGGACGGAGCGGGCGTTCGAGAGCGACAGGCAGCGAGATCGGATTCTCCTCGCCGAGGGCTGGAGGTCGGCGCGGGTCACCTGGCGCCAGCTCCGGGACGAACCTGTGGCGATCGCCACGGACCTTCGGCGGATATTGTCGACGAGCGCGCGGTGACCGCCGGCCGGCGGGCATGAAGCGACCTCCGGGGCCGCTTGCCCTTGGCCTTCGCCGACTTCAATTCCTCGGCAATGGCTCCATACGCTGCGGGTCGGGGTCCGACCTCTTACCCTTGACCAATGGATCGGGAGCTATTTGAGCACTACCTCGGTGACGAGAGCAGGCGCGGGCCGGCGCCCGATCGAGCCTTCACCGGCGCCGCCGGTGGCGCGGCCTGCGGCGACCTCTCGCGGATCTCGGTCACCGTCGAGGATGAGCGGATCGCCGCCGTCAGCTTCGACGCCGAGGGTTGCGGGGCGACCTTGGCTGCGACGGCCGCCGTCGCTGATTTGGTCGAGGGCGCCCCGGTGCTCGAAGCGGCGCGGCTCGGGATCGACGAGGTCGACGCCGCGATCGGTGGTCTGACCCCCGCCAAGAGGCACGCCGCACAGCTCTCCAGCGACGCCCTGCACCGGGCCCTGACCGGCGCCGCCGCTTCCTCGCTGCGCCTTGCGCCCGCTGCCCCAAACCGCGTCGCGGTGGCGATGTCGGGTGGTGTTGACAGCGCCGTCGCGGCGCTGCTGGAGCGCGAGCGCGGGGCGGAGGTGGTCGGGATCACGGTCAAGCTCTGGGCCGACCCCGAGACCGACGGCACCAAGGCCTGCTGCTCGCCCGAGGCCGTGCTCGGCGCCCGCGGGCTGGCCCACTCACTGGGCATCCCGCACTTCACCCTCGACCTCGAGGAGGAATTCCGCCGCCGCGTCGTCGGCCGCTTCCTCTCTGGCTACGCCGAGGGCAGCACGCCGAACCCCTGCGTCCTCTGCAACGGCGAGGTCCGGCTGGCGGCGATGATCGATCTCGCCGAGCGGCTCGGCGCCGACCGCCTGCTAACCGGGCACTACGCCCGCATCGTCGAGGATGCCGACGGCCCCCTTCTCGCCTCCGCCGCCGACGAGGCCAAGGACCAGAGCTACATGCTCGCCGCCCTGCCGCCGGATTTGCTCGGCCGGCTCGGCTTCCCACTGACCGAGCTGACCAAGCCCGAGGTCCGCGAGATCGCCGCCCGGCACGGCCTCTCGGTCGCCCGCAAGGCCGAGAGCCAGGACCTCTGCTTCCTCGCCGGCCAGGGCAAGCGTGGCTTCCTGCGCCGCCACGGTGGGCTCAGCGACCGCGACGGTGCCGTCCTCGACCGCTCCGGGCGCGCCGTCGGCCGCCACCGCGGCCACCACAACTTCACCGTCGGTCAGCGCCGCGGGATCGGTGTCTCCGCCCCCGAGCCGCTCTACGTGATCGCCAC
>DATAIY010000402.1:0-8728 GCA_036262475.1 Solirubrobacterales bacterium | reverse complement strand
AGCTGGCTGCCCCCGGGCCTGGAGGACATGAACCCGATCGGCAAGGCGTTCATCTTCGTGATCGAGGCGATCTCCCACTTCGCCCGCTTGATCTCGCTCTCCGTACGACTCTTCGCCAATATCCTTGCCGGCCACCTGCTGCTGCTCTTCATGGGCGGCGGGCTCGCGGTCCTGCTGGGGATAGCCGCGCTGGGCGCCCTGACCTTCCCGCTCGCCTTCTTCTTCTTCATCCTCGAGGTCGGGCTTATCGCAACTCTGCAGGCATTCATCTTCTCGACCCTCACTGCCATCTATCTCGGCGGAGCTACCTCCGCGAGTCACTAGAAAAGGAGCACCTGTTCATGGATCTGTCCCCTATCGTCGCCGCCGTCTCAGACGAAGGCGTGGAAAAGGCCGGTAAGGCGATCGCCCTCGGTGTCGGTGCCGGGCTCGGCTCGATCGGCGCCGGTATCGGCATCGGCTTCATCTTCGGTAAGGAGATCGAGTCGGTAGCCCGCCAGCCCGAGATGAAAGACGAGCTCCAGAGCATTCGCTGGCTCGGCTTCGCGCTGACCGAGGCCGTCGCCTTCTATACCTTCATCTTCGGCCTAATCGCCTTCTTCCTCTAGGCGCATGGAGTTGCTCGGCTACATAGCCGCGATCCCGCTCGCGGCAGCTAAGGAAGAAGGCGGCAGCTTCCTCGTCTCGCCGGGTCTCGGTTTGATGATCTGGACGCTGGTCCTCTTCCTGTTCACGATGTGGGTGCTCAGCAAGGTCGCCTTCCCGAAAATCCAGGAGGCATTGGATCGGCGGGCGAAAACGATCGCCGAGTCGCTCGACGCGGCCGAGCGCCAGCGTCGCGAATCCGACGAGCTGCTCGAGGAGTACCGCGGCCGGCTCGCCGAGGCGCGTGAGCAGGCGGACGACATCATGGTCCGCGCCCGCAAGGCGGCCGAGACGGCCGAGGCCCAGGCGACCCTCGCCGGCCGCGAGAAACGCGAGGAGCTGGTCTCGGCGGCGAAGCGCGACATCGAAGCGGAGACCCGCCGCTCGCTCGAGCAGATCCGCACCGAGGTCGCCGACCTCACCGTTCTCGCAACCGAGAAGGTGACCCGCAAGAGCCTCAACGCCGAGGACCAGCGCCGCCTCGTCGAGGAGGCGCTCAGCGAGGTCGACTTCTCGAAGCTCTCGGGGTCGGAGAACTAGAGATGCAGGACGTCGCTCACGCCTACGCCAGCGCGCTTTTCGACGTCGCCAAGGAGAGGGGCAGGCTGGACGCCGTCCGCGATCAGCTCGGGCAGTTCGCCGACGCCGTCGACGGCAACCGCGACCTCCAGGTCTTTTTCTTCAGCCCCTACTTCTCCTCGACCGAGAAGAGCGACGGGGCAAGGCGGGCGCTGCTCGGCGCCGACCCCGCGTTCGTCAACTTCCTCGACCTCGTGATCGAAAAGCAGCGGATGACGGAGATCTTCCGCATCCGCCGTCAATTCGAGGAGCTCTGGAAGCACGAGAACCGTCGCATCGACGTGACCGTGACCAGCGCTGTCGAGCTGGACCCGGCCGTGGTGAGCAAGATCGGCGAGGAGATCAAGCGCCAGACCGGCCAGAAGGTCGATCTGGCCAGTCGCGTCGACGCGGAGATCCTCGGCGGCGTCGTCCTGCAGGTAGGGAACATGGTCCTCGACGCGAGCATTCGCAATCGCTTGGAGAAACTTCGAAAAAGCGTCGCCCAGGCGGCGTAAGGAGGCAGAGAGCACCCGATGGAGATCAAGCCGGACGAGATCGCAAGCATTCTGCGCGAGCGGATCGAGGGGTTGGAGGCGGATTCCGCCGACCTCTCGGAGGTTGGAACTGTCCTTTCCGTGGCCGACGGCATCGCCCGTGTCCACGGCCTCGACAACTGCATGGCGCTGGAGATGCTGGACCTGCCGCACGGGGTCACCGGGCTGGCGCTGAACCTCGAGGCCGACAACGTCGGCGTCGTGCTGTTCGGCGAGTGGGACAAGATCGTCGAGGGCGACACGGTCAAACGGACCGGCCACCTGCTGCGGATCCCCGTCGGCGAGGAGCTGCTGGGCCGCATGGTCGACCCGCTCGGGCGCCCGCTCGACAACCGCGGCGAGATCGCCACCACCGAGAGCCGCCCGGCCGAGTTCAAAGCCCCCGGCGTCGTCGAACGCCAGCCCGTGACCGAACCGGTCCAGACCGGCCTGATGGCGATCGACGGGATGATCCCGATCGGTCGCGGCCAGCGAGAGCTGATCATCGGCGATCGCCAGACCGGTAAGACGGCGATTGCGATCGACACGATCATCAACGCCCGCGACAAGGACATGGTCTGCATCTACGTCGCGATCGGCCAGCGGATGTCGACCGTGGTGCAGCTGAAAGAGGTGCTCGAGGAGAACGGCGCGATGGAGAACACGATCATCGTCGCCGCCCCCGCCGACGAGGCGGCGCCGATCAAGTACATCGCTCCCTACGCGGGCTGCGCGATGGGCGAGCACTTCCTCTACAACGGCAAAGCCGCCCTCTGCGTCTACGACGACCTCACCAAACACGCCTACGCCTACCGCCAGATGTCGCTGCTGCTGCGGCGTCCGCCGGGTCGCGAGGCCTACCCGGGCGACGTCTTCTACCTGCACTCGCGCCTGCTGGAGCGGGCGGTGAAGCTGAACGACGAGCTCGGCGGCGGCTCGCTGACGGCGCTGCCGATCATCGAGACCCAGGCCTCTGACGTCTCCGCCTACATCCCGACCAACGTGATCTCGATCACCGACGGTCAGATCTTCCTCGAGTCCGATCTCTTCTTCTCGGGCGTGCGGCCGGCGATCAACGTCGGCATCTCCGTCTCGCGGGTGGGCGGCAACGCGCAGACGAAGGCGATGAAGAAGGTCGCTGGAAGACTGCGCCTCGACCTCTCCCAGTACCGCGACCTCGAGGCCTTCGCCCAGTTCGGCTCCGAGCTCGATGCCGAGACCCAGAAGGCGCTGACCCGCGGCGAGCGGCTGGTCGAGCTGCTGAAACAGAAAGAGCGCGAGCCGCTCAGCGTCGGCGACCAGGTGGCGTCGATCTACTCCGGCACCGGCGGCTTCCTCGACCGGGTCAAAACCGAGCGCGTCGGCGAGTTCCTCGCCGACCTGCGGACCCGTCTGCACTCCGAGCAGGCTGACCTGCTGAAGCGGATCGAGGACAGCGGCCAGCTCTCCGACGAGGACGAGAAGGAGCTCGGCACCGCGATCAGCGACTTCGTCGACGACTTCGGCGCCGACTTCGACGAGCATGGCGACCCGGTCGAGGCCGGCGAGTCCGACCGCATCAAGTCGGCGGAGGAGCGCGAGGCTCCGGCCCGCGTCGCCGAGGAGGAGTCCGAGGACGCCAAGGAGGCGACGCCGGCGTAATCCGTTTGGCGCCCCGCTATGGCCACTCAGAAGGAAGTCAAGAATCGCATTGCGTCGATCAGGAACATCAACAAGATCACGCGGGCGATGGAGATGGTCGCCGCGGCGCGCCTGCGGCGCGCCGAGCAGCGGATTGACGCGATGCGGCCCTACGCGGAGGGGATGCGCAAGCTGACCCGCCGCGCCGCCGAGCAGGCGGGCGGTCTGCCGCGGGTCCCGGTGCTCGACCAGCACGACAGCCTTAACCGGGTGGGCGTGCTCCTGGTAACCGGCGATCGCGGGCTCGCCGGCGCCTTCAACACCAACATCATCCGCGAGGGCCTGCGGGTCCGCGACAGCGCTCGCGAGGAGGGTGCCGAGACCTCCTTCTCGGTCGTCGGTCGCAAGGGTGTCTCGGCGCTGACCTTCCGCAAACTCGACGTCCGCACCTCATACGTTGGCTTCACCGACCGCCCCGCCTTCGCCAACGCCCGCGAGATCGGCGGGGAGTTGACCGGGCGCTTCGTCGAGGAGGATCTCGACCGGGTCGAGCTGGTCTACAACCGCTACGTCTCGCCGCTTACCCAGCACGTCTGGCGCCAGACCCTGCTGCCGCTGCAGCAGGCGGATGTGATCGGCGAGGGCGGCAAGGCCGAGCAGGAGAGCGGTGAGGAAACCGAGTCCGAGCGCGCGCAGAGCCGCTCGCAGTGGGAATACGAGCCCGATCCCGAGGAGCTCCTCGCAAGGCTGATTCCCGAGTACGTGACGATCTCCGTCTATCGAGCGCTGCTCGAGTCCGCTGCCTCGGAGCTGGGCGCCCGGATGACCGCGATGCGCAACGCCGCCGAGAACGCGGAGACGATGATGGACGACCTGACCCTGGAGATGAACCGGGTCCGTCAGGCGGAGATCACGCAGGAGATCTTGGAGGTCGTCGCCGGCGCCGAGGCGCTCGGGTAGACGCGACATTTTGGACACCAGAAAAGGAACCAATGGCTGAGAGCAACAACGGAACCAACGTAGGGAGCGTCGAGCAGGTCACGGGAGTGGTCGTCGACGCCGTCTTCCCCGACAAGCTGCCGGAGATCTACTCGGCGCTGAAGATCGAGATGGCGGGCGATGGCGACAACGAACCGACCGAACTGGTCTGCGAGGTGCAGCAGCACCTCGGCGACAATCGCGTGCGCGCGGTCGCGATGGACGCCACCGACGGCCTCCAGCGCGGCGACAAGGTCATCGACACCGGCGGTCCGATCACGGTCCCGGTCGGCGACGGGACCCTGGGCCGGATCTTCAACCTGCTGGGCGAGCCGATCGACAACGGGCCCGCGGTCGAGACCGGGGAGCGCTGGCCGATCCACCGTCCGGCTCCGAAGGCTTCCGACCTGACCCCGACCCAGGAGATCCTCGAGACCGGGATCAAGGTCATCGACCTGCTCGCCCCCTATGCCAAAGGCGGCAAGGTCGGGCTGTTCGGTGGCGCCGGCGTCGGCAAGACCGTTCTGATCCAGGAGCTGATCCGCAACATCGCCGAGGAGCACGAGGGCCTGTCCGCCTTCTGCGGCGTCGGCGAGCGCTCGCGCGAGGGCAACGACCTCTGGCTCGAGATGAAAGAGTCGGGCGTGATCGACAAGACCATGCTCGTTTTCGGGCAGATGAACGAGCCGCCCGGAGCCCGTCTTCGCGTCGCCCTCTCGGGGCTGACGATGGCCGAGTACTACCGCGAGCAGGGCGGCCAGGACGTGCTGTTGTTCATCGACAACATCTTCCGCTTCGTCCAGGCCGGCTCCGAGGTCTCGGCGCTGCTGGGACGGATGCCCTCCGCGGTCGGCTACCAGCCGACCCTGGAGACGGAGATGGGTGAATTGCAGGAGCGGATCACCTCGACCGAGCGCGGCTCGGTCACCTCGGTGCAGGCCGTCTACGTCCCGGCTGACGACCTCACCGATCCGGCTCCGGCCTCGGTCTTCGCCCACCTCAACGCGACCACGACGCTCTCGCGGGCGATCTCCGAGAAAGGCATCTACCCGGCGGTCGACCCGCTCGACTCGACCTCGACGATCCTCAAGCCCGAGCTAGTCGGCGAGGAGCACTACCGCACCGCGACCGAGGTGCAGCAGGTACTCCAGCGCTACAAGGAGCTGCAGGACATCATCGCCATCCTCGGCATCGACGAGCTCTCCGACGAGGACCGCCAGACGGTCTCCCGCGCCCGCAAGATCGAGCGCTTCCTCTCGCAGCCGTTCTTCGTCGCCGAACAGTTCACGGGGCGCACCGGCGAGTACGTGCCGGTCGCCGAGTCGGTTCGCGGCTTCCGCGAGATCCTCGACGGCGAGCACGACGACCTCTCCGAGGGCGCTTTCTACATGCAGGGCTCGATCGATCAGGTCACCGAGAACGCCAAAGCGGCAGCGGCTGCCTAGGGGACTGACGTGGCCGCGGAGCACATGGTGGATGTGGAGGTCCTGACCCCCGAGGGGGAGGTCTTCAAGGGCGAAGTGCAGCAGGTCTCGACCCGGACCGAGTTCGGTGAAATCGGCATCCTCGCCAACCACGCGCCGCTGCTGGCGGCGCTGCAGCCGGCGGAGCTGCGGCTGCACGTCTCCGACTCGGAGACGAAGCGCTACGCGCAGACGCACGGCTGGTTGCAGGTCTTCGGCAACCGCGCCCGTCTGCTCCTCGAGGAGGCGGTGGCGCCGGAGGACCTCGATCCCGGGGCGCTGAAAGACCAGCTCGCCGACGCCGAGCAACGGCTCTCCGAGAGCGAGAAGGGAAGCGCCGACTTCGCTCGGGCGCAGAAAGACCGCGACCGGGCGGAGGCCTTCCTCGCGATATCCGCCGGATGAGCGCGGAGCTCGTAGCCCTCGCCAAGCGCCTGATCGGCTACGAGACCTCTGAGCCCGAGGCGGTCTCCGAGGCCGCTGGGTTCGTCAAGGGTTGGTTGGAGGCGCGCGGCATCGAGGCCGAGCGCGACGAGGTTCGCGGGCTGCCGGTAGTGATGGCAGAGGTTGGGCCCGAGGGGGTGCCGACGGTCGTCCTGCACGGTCACCTCGACGTCGTCCCCGGCCTTCCCGGGCAGTTCGACCCGCGCCTCGAGGGCGACCGCCTCTACGGCCGCGGCGCCTACGACATGAAGGGCGCACTCGCCGCGATGCTCGTCACTGCGGCGGCGATGCGCGACCAGGACGGCGTCCGAGTGCGGCTCGGGATCGTCGGTGACGAGGAGTCCGAGGAGGAGAATGAGCGTGGCTCCGACCACCTTGTCGACAGCGGCTTCATCGGTGACTTCGCGATCACCGGCGAGCCGACCGATCTCCACATCGGAATCGAGGCGAAGGGGGTGCTGGCGCTGCGCCTGGAGGTGGGGGGGAGGGCCGCCCACGGAGCCACCCCCTGGCTCGGCGACAACGCCGTCCTCAACGCGATCGACGTCTTTCGCAGTATCGAGTCGCTACCGTTTGCCCGGCACAGTTCTGAGCTGTTCGATCGCCCCTCGATCAACCTGGGCCGGATCTGGGGTGGGGACGCGCTGAACAAGGTGCCTGACCGATGCGTGATCGACGTCGACATCCGCTACCTGCCCGACCAGGATCCGGCCGCGATCCTGGCGGAAGTGCGCGGCCTCTCCGGGGTCCAGGCAACCTCGCTGCTGACACGCCCACCGGCCACGGTCGACCGCGAGTCCGCCTTCGTGCGGGCGCTGCGCGAGTCGGCGAGCGAGCACCATCACGGCGAGCCGATGAGCGTCGGGCGCGACGGCGCCTCCGACGCGGTCTCCTTCCTGCGGGTGGGGGTGCCGGCGGTCGAGTTCGGCCCGGTCGGCGCCGGCCACCACGGTCCCGAGGAGTGGGTCTCGGTTTCCTCGCTCGAGACCTATCGCCAGGCCCTCGAATCGTTCCTGCGGGCGATCCCGGGCTGGCTTGGCGATGACTGACCAGCTGGGGTCGGGCTTGGCGCCGAAGAAGCCAGCGCCGAGCGGCGATGGCGAGCCGGCGCCGAAGCCGAAGCGCTACTGGTGGCGGTTCACGCTGGCTTCGGTGATCATCGTCGCCGTCTCCGCCGCGGCGACCGCGACCAGCATCCTGCTCTACATCGACAGCATCGCCCACGCGCTCTCCCACAACAACGTCTACAACAACAAACTGCACAGCTACCTCCAAGAAGTTCACGGCGGAGAACCGGAGAACATCCTCATCCTCGGCTCCGACAAACGGGCCAACCTGGCGGAAGACCCCGGGCGCTCGGATACGACGATCCTGCTCCGGCTCGACCCCGACAAGGAAACGATCGCGGTGATGTCGATCCCGCGCGACCTCAAGGTCGAAATCCCCGGCTTTGGAACCGAAAAGTTCAACGCGGCCTACACCTACGGAGGCCCGAAACTGACCCTGCGCCTGGTCAAGGAACTGACCGGGCTGCAGATCAACCACGTGGTCAACGTCGACTTCCTCGGCTTCGTCCGCGCCGTCGACGCGATCGGCTGCGTCTACACCGACGTCGACCGCCGCTACTATCACTCCAACGAAGGGGTGCCGGCTTCCGAACAGTATTCGGAAATCAATATCCAGCCGGGATACCAGTTGCTCTGCGGCAAAAAAGCGCTCGAGTACGTCCGTTACCGCCACACCGATACCGATCTCGTCCGCTCGGCTCGCCAGCAAAGCTTCATCAGCGACGCCCGTGGGCGGGTCTCGCTTCAGGACCTGGTCTTCGACCAGAGCGGATTGATCGACATCTTCACCAAATACACCACCTCTGACATCAACGACAAAGAAACGATGCTGGAAGTGCTGAAACTGTTCCTCGCCTCGCGCAACGCCACGATCAAACAGGTTCATTTCCCGGCTGAACTCGGACCGAGCTACGTCTATGCGTCGGAGAGCGCGATTCACGGTGCCGTCGAAGAATTCCTCGCGGGCGAAGGGAGCGGCCCGAGTCGGGAAGGCGAAGGCTCGAAGAAGAGCGGCTCAAAGACGAACGGTTCCAAGAAAAGCGGGAAGGGCGAAAAGAAGCAGCCGCACTACGTGAAGCCGGTGCCACCTGGCAGCGACGGCCTGGTGCCGGCCTCCGAATCGGGCGAAGCCGAGGGCAAGGCGGCTGCCCGCAAGGTTGGCGGCGGCTTTCCGATCTTCTACCCGACGCGTCTGCCGTCTGGCGGCTATTACGTCGAAAGCAACAGCGAAGAGCACATTCAGGATCCGCGGGTGTACCACCTGAAGGACAGCGATGGAAACCGCCACCCCGCCTACCGGATGGTTGCGCAGTTCGGTCCCCCCGAAGAACCGTATTACTTCGGTGTTCAGGGGATCCACGGTTGGGAAGACCCGCCGATCCTCAGCAAACCAAGCGAAACGAGGACGATCCATGGG
>DATAIY010000401.1:0-11768 GCA_036262475.1 Solirubrobacterales bacterium | reverse complement strand
GCGTCTACTGCTCGGAGCGCTCCGAGCACGGCGGTCGCCCCCTGTACCTGGAGTTGATCCGGCGCCTGCGGGCCGAAGGAGCGGCGGGCGCGACCGCGCTGCGCGGCGTTTGGGGCTACCACGGCGACCATGTCCCCCATGGCGACCGCCTGCTGGCGTTGCGCCGCCAGGTCCCGGTGATCACGACCGTCATCGACACGCCGTCGCGGAGCGAGCGCTGGTTCGAGATCGCCGCCGAGCTGACGGCGGAGACCGGTCTCCTCACCACCGAGGCCGTTCCCAGGATCTTTACTTTGGAATGACTCCAGATTAGATACGCTGGCGGGGTGCTTGCCAGTCGGGAGCAGATCGCCGAGCAGCTGCGTCGCAGGGGGCTGCGCGCGACCGGGCCGCGGACCTCCGTCTACGCGGCGGTGGAGGACCTGTCCGGGCACCCCGACGTGCAGGCGATCCTCGCCAGAGTTCACCAGGGGGGCGACCCGGTCTCCACCCAGGCGGTCTACGACTCACTCGCCGTGCTCACCGCCGCGCGCCTGCTGCGGCGGATCGAGCCGGCCGGCAGCCCCGCCCGCTACGAGACCCGGGTCGGGGACAACCACCATCACATCGTCTGCCGCACCTGTGGCGCCACCCAGGACATAGATTGCGCCGTTGGCGGCGCTCCCTGCCTGGAGCCCGCCAGCGCCGGAGGCTTCGCGGTCGACGAGGCCGAGGTCACCTTCTGGGGCCTCTGCCCCGACTGCCAGCGCGCCGACGCGACCGAAGCGACCGACCCACCGGCACCGAACTTGAAGACATCGAACGCAAAGACCCCAGTAGGAGGGACCACCAAGCAATGAGCGACGAGACGAAGCGCCCCACCACGACCACCGACTCCGGCATCCCGGCGTCAAACGACGAACGCTCGCTGAGCGTCGGCGAGCAGGGCCCGACGGTCCTGCACGACCACTACACGGTCCAGAAGATGCAGCACTTCAACCGCGAGCGGGTCCCCGAGCGGGTCGTCCACGCCAAGGGCAGCGGCGCTCACGGCTTCCTCGAGGTGACCGAGGACATCAGCCAGTACACGAAGGCGGACCTCTTCCAGCCCGGCAAGCGGACGAAGATGTTCGCCCGCTTCTCCACCGTCGCCGGCGAGCAGGGCTCGCCCGACACCGCGCGCGACCCGCGCGGCTTCGCGCTGAAGTTCTACACCGAGGAAGGCAACTACGACCTGGTCGGCAACAACACGCCGGTCTTCTTCGTCCGTGACGCCTCCAAGTTCTCCGACTTCATCCATTCGCAGAAGCGGCTGCCCGACACCGGCATGCGCTCCAACGACATGCAGTGGGACTTCTGGACCCTCTCGCCCGAGAGCGCCCACCAGGTGACGATCCTGATGTCCGAGCGCGGCACCCCGCGCACCCTGCGCCACATGAACGGCTACGGCAGCCACACCTTCTCCTGGATCAACGCGGGCGGGGAGAAGTTCTGGATCAAGTACCACTTCAAGACGGTCCAGGGGATCGAGACCTACACCGAAGACGAGGCGGTTCAGATGGCCTCCGATGACCCCGACGCCCACCGCCGCGACCTGCGCAAGGCGATCGACGACGGCGACGCGCCCGAATGGCGGCTCGAGGTCCAGGTGATGCCCTTCGAGGAGGCGGCCGGGTACCGCTTCAACCCGTTCGACCTGACCAAGGTCTGGCCGCACGGCGACTATCCACCGATCCAGGTCGGCCGCATGGTCCTCGACCGCAACCCGGAGAACTTCTTCGCCGAGGTCGAGCAGTCGAGCTTCTCGCCCGCGAACCTGGTGCCGGGGATCGGCCTCAGCCCCGACAAGATGCTGATGGGCCGGATCTTCTCCTACCACGACACCCATCTGCACCGGATCGGCACCAACTACGAGCAGCTGCCGGTCAACTCGCCCAAGTCCCCGGTCAACTCCTACAACCAGGACGGGCCGATGACCTACCGCCACTCGGGCGACCAGCCGGTCTACGCGCCGAACTCGAAAGGCGGCCCCGAGGCCGACCCGGAGCGCGGCGCCGACCTGACTTGGTCGATCGAACCCGGCGAGCTCGGCCGCTACGCGAACCCCAAGCACGCCGAGGACGACGACTTCGGCCAGGCCGGGACGATGTACCGCGAGGTGATGGTTGACGCCAAGCGCGACGAGCTGGTCGAAAACATCGTCGGCCACGCCAGCGCCGAAGTGACCTCGGAGGTCCAGGACCGCGTCGTCGCCTACTGGACCCAGGTCGACGCCGAACTCGGCTCCCGGGTCGCCTCGGGCCTCGAGCGCGCCGAGCAGGCCCCGACCCCGCCCCAGGCCGAGGTCCCCAGCAACGTCTAACCGTCCGCCGACGGGCCGATTTCCGGTCATATGGACCGGTTTTCGGCCCGTCTGCGGTGAGTTCGGGCGCTGCCAAGGCGTCCGCTGGCGTCTCTACTTTGGATCGGGCGATGGCTGAGCAGACGGCGATCCCCACTCCTCCCGAAAGAATCGCGCTGCGCGACTGCGAGGACGGCCAGCGGGTGCGGGGCGTCTACGCGGTTCGCGAGCGCGAGCTGCGCCGCAAGCGCAACGGCGAGCCCTGGCTGCGGCTCAGCGTCGGCGACGCCACCGGCACCGCCGAGGCGATCTCCTGGGAGGACGCCGAGGCGCTCTACGCGCTGGCGGCCCCCGGCAGCCCCGTCTTCGTCACCGGGGTCTTCGAGGTCAGCGAGCGCTGGGGGTCGAAGATCAAGGTCGCCGGACTGCGCGAGGCCGAGGCGCACGAGTACGAGACCGAGGAACTCGCCGCCGAGTCCGAGGTCTCCGTCGAGCTGCTCGAGGGTGACCTGCGCTCGCTGCTGGCGACTGTCCAGGACCCGCAGCTGCGTCACCTGCTCGACCTCTTCTTCGGCGAGGGCTCGGAGACCTGGGCCCGCTTCCGCGACGCGCCGGCGGCGAAGGTCTACCACCAGGCCTACCGCCACGGGCTGCTCGAGCACGCGCTCTCGGTCGCCCAGGCGGTCAGCGCCGCCGCCAACTTCTTCCCCGGCATCGACCGCGAGGTCGCCGTCACCGGTGCCCTTCTGCACGACATCGGCAAGACGGTCGCCTACAACGACGATCCACTGGCGATCGACCTCACCGACGCCGGCCGCCTGCAGGGCGAGATCCCGCTCGGCTACTACACGGTGCGCCGGGCGATCGAGGAGATCCCCGGGTTCGACCCCGCGCTCGCCCAGTGCGTCCTCCACATCATCCTCAGCCACCACGGCCAGCTCGAGCACGGCTCACCCGTCGTCCCCGCCACCCGCGAGGCGGTGCTGGTCCACATGATCGACAACCTCGGCGGCCGCCTCGGCAGCTTCGACCGCCTCGAGCGCCAGCTCCCCGCCGGCGAGTCCTGGTCGGGCTTCGACCGCGCTCTCTCGGGCTCTGCCTACTTCGGTCAGCGCGCCGCCTGACCGCCGGCATCCTCGCGTTTTAGCCGGCGGGCAGGCGCACGGCTTCCTCGAAGGTGTTCAGAAGCTGGAACAGCTCATTTGCCTCCCAGCTATCGCCCCTCTTTTGGTTCCGATGCCTTTTGAGGACATCCACCGAATCCAATCGGGAGAGGGCGTTGATGGTTGCCGGCCGCGAACGGTCTATCTCCTTCTCCGCAACCGCCGCGGTGATGACCGGATACTTCGGCAGGACGTCGATCAGGGGCAGGACCGCCGCATCGCCGCGGACCGGCTTGACCAGCACCCTCCAACTTTCTTGAAGCGATGCGACCTTTGACGAGAACTCTCGAGCCTTCGCTGCGGCGATCTCGACGGCACGTGCAAATTGCTTGATCCATTGGTCGGCGCGGCCGACCCGAAAGCTCTGCAGACCGGCGATGTAGGCGTCCTTGTTGGCACCGAGGACAAGGCTGATCGGCGGCACATACTCAGGTGCAATTCCTCGCCGGCGGAAGACGACGTGTATCAAGCAACGACCGACGCGTCCGTTGCCATCACCGAACGGATGGATGAGCTCGAATTGCGCATGCGCTATTGCGGCTTGCGGAATCGGCGAGATGTCGTCTCGGCTCATGAAACGGCAAAGGTCGCGGAGCAGAGGTCGGACCTCCTCATGAGGTGGTCCCACGTATTCGGCGTTTGGAGGCGCGCTGCCACCGATCCAGCTTGCCTCCTTCCGAATCTGACCAGCGATCTTGTCGAGCGGAGGCATGATCGCCAACTCCTTATGGATGTCGATGATCGCGTCGATGTCCAGGGCGCGCGGTTGCGCACCAATGTTTATAGCCCGTTCCAGTGCCTTGATCGTGCCCATGATCTCCTTTGCCATGTGATGACCCTGGCGACCTTCCAGCTCAGCTTCCGCGAGTTTCCGGTGGGAGATCTTCAGGCCCTCGATCTGGGATGAGGCCAAGGCCTCGGAGCGCAGCAATTGCCTACCCATTCCCTCTAACGAGACCAGTCCCGATAGGTCGGAGTTGAGATCTCGTACGACGTTTCCCGCCCGCTCACACAGCGCCATCGTCGAGCTTTCCAGAGTCGGTTCGTCGTCCGCGATCTTCCCGGGGATAGACGCTTTGTAGCGTTGTGCTTTGCGCTGGGGCCCGCTGCTGTGGCTGAAATCGGGAGCCCAGGTCAGGTCGACGTAATGTCCCCTTCGGCCCGTCAAGCGCGGACCCTCCACCCTTTAGGCTTCACAAGCATGCTTTAAGGATAGAGACCTAAACTTAAAGCTCCAGAGACCTCCTAAAGGATCGCCGCAGGCCCCGGTGGGCGCTAGAACTTCACGGTGCAGCGCTGGATCTTGTGAACGTTGCCGTTGGCATGCTGGACGCAGTGGAGCAGCTTCTGCGGATTGCCGTTCTTCTTCGCCGAGTGGAACGAGCGACGTACCTGGCGTTCGACCTGTTTGCCGACGCCTTCGAGCGTCTTGCCGATGTCGTTCAGCCCGCTTTCGCCGAACGATTTTTCGAAGGCGCTGTTGGTCGTGTTGATCGCGTTGTCGGTCGTCTTCAGGACCGGCTTGACGATGAAGAAGTAGGCCGCGGCGAGGATCCCGACGGTGACCAGAAGCCGGATGATGCCGGAGGTGAGGCTGCCGAAGAGGTTGCGCAGGATGTCCATGGCGTTAGCCGCACACTATCCTGCGCAACGTGGCGAAGGACACCGAGAAGCTGATTCGCCAGCTCTCGTTGATCTCGTTCCTGATGGCCCAAGGCAGGCCAGTTTCGGCGCTCGAGATCAAGCGGGAGGTGGAGGGCTACAGCGACATGAACGACGACGCGTTCGCGCGCCGCTTCTACGCCGACCGCGCCGAGTTGGAGAGCCTCGGCATCCTGCTCGGGGTCGAGAAGCCGGGAGAGGGGTTCTTCGAGGCCGAGCTGTACTCGCTGCCGCCGGAGAACTTCTACCTCGACCCGATCAAATTCTCCGACGAGGAGCTGGCGGCGCTGAGCACGGCGCTGCTGCTGCTCACCGACGGCGGCTTCGCCTACGCCGAGCCGCTGCGGCTGGCCCTCCAGCAGGTCGCCTGGGGCCATCCCAACCCGCTCAACGAGGCCGAGCGCGCCCCGGTCGAGATGGCGATGACCGCCTCCGCGGGCGGCCGCGACCTCTCCCAGCGCCTCTCCAAGATCGAGACCGCAATCTCCCGCCGCAAGACGATCGAGTTCACCTACTACACGATGGAGCGGGGCGAGACCGAGAAGCGCAAGGTCGATCCCTTCCACCTCGTCTTCCGCGGCGGCCAGTTCTACTTGATCGGCCACTCGCACGAGCGCGACGCGGTCCGGGTCTTTCGGCTCTCGCGGATCCAGGGCAAGGTCGGCTACGCCTCCAAGGCCGAGCACGACTTCTCGCCGCCCGAGGACTTCGACCGCCGCGACTACGGCAGCCGCGCCGACTGGCAGCTCGGTGAGACCAGGGGGACCGCGAAGATCTTCATCCGCGAGCGGATCGCCTGGCTGATCGAGCGCGACTTCGGCAGCTACGGCGAGCTGCGCGACGCCAAGAAGTCCGACGGCGCACCGGGCAAGGGCAAGGTCTTCGAAACCAGCTACGCCTCGGTCCGCGAGCTGATCGCCTGGGTCCTGCGCTGGCGCCAGAACGCCCAGGTGCTGGGGCCCGACGATCTGCGCGAGGAGGCCGAGAGCCGTCGCACGCTGCTCCGCGACCGCCACGAGAACGGCTTCGAACCGGCCAAGGTCGTCGACCGGCCACTGCGCGACGCGCCGCGGCGGGCGCGCTCCAACGGCCGCGGCGAGGCGGCGATCCGGCCCGAGCGCTTCGCCCGCCTGGTCACCCTCGCCAGGATGCTGATCGAAGCCGCCAAAAAGGGCGAGCGACTGCAGATCGCCGAGCTGCGCCAGCGTCTCGAACTGACCGACGAGGAGCTGCGCGAGGACGTCGAGCTGCTGAACGTCGTCAACTTCGGCGGCGGCACCTACGTCCTCTACGCGGAATTCATCGGCGACGAGATCGAGATCGACTCCGAGCCCTACGGGGACAACTTCGCCCGCCCGGCGCGCCTGCTGCCGCTGGAGGCGAAGGCGCTGGTCGCCGCGATCGACCTCTTCGGCGAGCACCTGCCGCAGAGCAACCTCCAGAGCGCCCGCGAGAAAATCGTCAAGGCGCTCGGCCACGATCCCTCCGAGGAGGGGCTGGAGATCGCCTCGGCCGGTGGAGGCGATGCCGCGGTGGCGCGGATGATCAACGACGCGATCGCCGGCAGCCTTGTGCTTGAGATCTCCTATTACAAGGAGAACGAGGACCAGTTCACTGACCGCCGGGTCGAGCCCTACCGGCTCGAGAACGGCCGCGAGGGCTGGTACGTCGAGTGCTACGACCTGACCAAGCGCGGCGTCCGCCACTTCAAGCTCGACCGGATCAAGGAGGCGAGCCTCTCCGAGGAGCACTTCGAGCCGCGGCCGGAAGTCGAGGAGTTCGCCGGGGTCGAGGGCTGGATGACCCACGGCGAGGTGCCGACCGCCGAGGTCGCCCGGGTCTGGGTCTCCCCTGAGCGGGCGCGCTGGCTGCGCGAGGAGCGCACCGTGGTCGAGGAACTGGCCGACGGCGCCGTCGTCGTCGAGCTTCCCTACGCTGGCAAGCCCTGGCTGGTGCGGGAGATCCTCCGCGGCGCCGGCGACCTGGTCGTGCTCGAGCCCGAGGACGCGCGCGAGGCGATCGCCAAGGAGATCGCCGGCTGACCAGTGCTGCGTTGACCACGCTATAGGGGGGAAATTGCATCGACCGCCGGTCGCAGCTCCCGGGCACCCTGAGGTTCTTCGCATCGTCGCCCCCAATCCGGGGCCGATGACGCTGGAAGGGACGAATACCTACCTATACGGGGGCGATCCCTGCGCGGTGATCGACCCCGGCAACGAGGACCCCGGCCACCTCGAGGCGATCCTGGCGGCAGCCGCCGATCGAGGTGGAATCGGCCTCGTCCTCCTCACCCACTCCCACGCCGACCACACGGCGGGCGCCGAGGAGCTCGGGGCCGAGGTCGTGCTCCCCGCTGGGGGCGAGACCCACACCGGCCTGCGGGTCCTCGCCACCCCCGGCCACGCCGCCGATCACGTCTGCTTCCTCAGCGACAGCGGCGTCTGCTTCGCCGGCGACCTCGTGCTCGGGCTGGGCTCGACGATCGTCCCGCCCGGCGGCGGCTCGCTCGCCGCCTACATGGACTCGCTGGCGCTGCTGCAGGCCGAGCCGATCGACCTGATCTGCCCCGGCCACGGCCCCTGGATCACCGAGCCGGCGGCCAAGCTGGCCGAATACGTCGAGCACCGCGAGACGCGCGAGCGCCGCCTGCTCGCCGCGCTCGACAGTGGCGAGCGCTCCCGCGCGGCGCTGCTCGCCGAGGCCTGGAGCGACATCCCGATCGAGCTGCTGCCGATGGCGGCGATGGCGATGGAGACCCACCTCGAAAAGCTCGAGGCGGAGGGGCGGCTGCCGGGAGAGCTTATCGAGTAAGTCTCGAGCCTCGAGTTTGAGACTGGCCAGCCGGCCAACTCTGATAAACAATCGCTATGGGGAGCCTGAGCAAACGCCGAGTCGCTCGAGCCGGACTCCTTGCGGGGGCCGCCGGAACCGGTCTTGCCGCCGTCGCCACCGCCGCGACTTGGCACTGGCTGGCACGACGGCCGCTGCCGAAACAGAGGGGGACGATCGAGTTGGACGGGCTCGAGGGACCGGTGCGGGTGCGCCGAGACCGCTGGGGCGTTCCCCACATCGAGGCCGATGATCGCCACGACCTCTACTTTGCGCAGGGCTTTGCCCACGGGCAGGACCGGCTCTGGCAGATGGACTTCTACCGTCGGGCCGTGGGGGGCCGGGTCTCCGAGATGGCCGGCGCCGACGGCCTGCCGGTCGATCGCCTGATGCGCACCCTCGGCATCCGCCGCGTCGCCGAAGCCGAGGAAGCGGCCCTGGATCCGCAGCTGCGCGGCCTGCTCGAGCACTTCTGCGATGGGGTCAACGCCGCCGCCGCGAACGCCTCGGCGCCGCCGTTCGAGATGCGGCTGCTGCGGCTGGACTTCGAGCCCTGGCGGCCGGTCGACGTCCTCAGCCTCGGCAAGCTGCTCGCCTTCGGCCTCTCGACCAACTGGGAGCGGGAGCTGCTGCGGGCGGACATGGTGCGGGAGCTCGGGCCCGAGCTCACCTCTCTTCTCGACCCCGCCTATCCCGCCGCCAACCCGGTCGTCACCCAGGAAGCGTGGAGCGGCGACGGGCTCGCGATCGTCGAGCAGATCGACGCCGTGCGGCGTTCGGTGGGGCTCGCCGCCGAGGCCAGCGGCTCCAACAACTGGGCCGTCAGCGGCGCCCTCAGCGCCACCGGCTCGCCGCTGATCGCCGGCGACCCTCACCTGCCCCCGAGCATGCCGGGAATCTGGTACGAGGTCGGGCTGCGCCAGGGCGATCGCTTCGTCCGCGGCGCCTCGATGCCCGGGATGCCGGGCGTCTACATGGGCCAGAACAACGACGTCTGCTGGACCTTCACCAACGTCATGGCCGATGTCCAGGACCTCTTCGTCGAGCGGATCGAGGGCGAGAAGTACCTGTTCGAGGACGAGTGGCGGCCGCTGCAGACCGTCCGCGAGGAGATCGTCGTCAAGGGCCGCACCGAGCCGGTCGCCCTCGACGTGCGGATCACCCACCACGGCCCGATTGTCAACGAGGCGCTGGGCGCCGACGAGGCCGAGCCGCTGGCGCTGCGCTGGCAGACCCTCGACGAACCGACCACCTTCGCCGGCATGTTCGAGCTGCTCGAGATCGGCTCCGGCCCGGAGCTGGTGGCCAAGCTCGAGGGCCACACCTCACCGGCCTCGAACCTGATCTGGGCCGACCGCCAGGGCTCGATCGGCTACAAGCTGATCGGCCGCCTGCCGCTGCGCCGCGGCGGCTGCCCCGACCTGCCGAAGCCGGGCTGGACCGGCGAGTTCGAGTGGGACGGGACGATCCCCTACGACGAGCTGCCGGAGGTGGTCGATCCTGAGAGCGGCTTCCTCGTCACCGCCAACAACCGGATCGTCGGCGACGACTACCCCCATCACATCACCAGCGAATGGCTGGATGGCTTCCGTGCCAAGCGGATCGAACAGCTGCTCGAGGAGAGCGAGCGCCACGACCTCGAGAGCTTCGAGGCGATGCAGAGCGACAACCTCTCGCTGCCCGGGATCGAGGCGGCGCGGCGGCTGGGCCGGCTGACCCCGCGCGGTCAGCGCGAGCGCAGTGCGATCGAGCGGCTGCGCAGCTGGGACGGCCGGCTCGACCCGGAGACGATCGCCGGCACGATCTACCAGGCCTTCCTGCTGCGGCTGGCGCGCGAGGTGGCGCGGGCGGCGATCGGTGACCGCGACCTCAGCGAGCGCTGGCTCGACCGCGCCGACAACGGCTTCCTGCCCCACATCACCTCGCCCTGGCGCTGGCACTCGCACCTGATGGCGCTCTGGGAGGAGGGCGACGAGGCTCTGGTCGGCCGGCCCTGGGACGAGTTCGTGCTGGAGGCGCTGGGGGGCGCCCTCGACGACCTCGATGAGCGCTTCGGACCCGACCCGCAGGGCTGGCGCTGGGGCCGGGTCCACGAGATGGAGTTCCCGCACCCGCTCGGCGACGCCAACCCGCTGCTGCGCCGGTTGCTCAACCGCCGCCTGCGCGCCGGTGGCGCCCAGGAGACGGTGAGCCAGATCGCCTACGACCCCAACGACCCCTACCGCGCCGTCTGGGCGCCGAGCTGGCGGATGGTCGCCGACCCGACCGACCCCGACCGCTCGCGCTGGCAGATGTTCACCGGCCAGTCCGGCCACCCCGCCAGCCCCCACTACGACGACCTTCAGGCCGACTGGCTCGAGGGCCGCACCCAGCCGATGAGCGGCGAGGGCCCGTGGCGGGAGCTGGAGTTGCTCCCACTGGCTTCAGCGTAATCACAAATATGTTATAAACCTGGGGTGACCCCCGGCGAGTTGATCCGTGAAGCGCGCATGCGTCAAGGGCTCAGCCAACGACGGCTGGCTCGGCGGGTGGGTACGCAGCAGTCGGCCATCAGCAGGCTGGAAGCAGATAAGAATTCACCGAGCGTCGAGACCCTGGAACATGTCCTCCGTGCGATGGGAGAGCGCCTTCAGCTGACGACTGAGCCGCCGGAGCGGGACTACGATCCTGTCCACCGCCGGGCCACTGAGGCTCGCCCGCCCGCCGAGCGGCTCGCTCTCGGCATCTCGTGGAATCGCATGGCCGGGCGCCTGGCCGCGGCCGGGCGACGAGCACGTGCCTGATCCCGAGGTCCCGCTGGATGCGGAGCGAATTCTCCGCGCGCTCGCCGAGCACGCGGTGGACTACGTGCTCATCGGCGGGCTCGCGGTGCAGACCCACGGCCACGTGCGGACGACGAACGACGCCGATCTGATCCCGGCTCCGGACCCCGCCAACCTGGAGCGGCTGGCTGCGGCTCTGCGTGCACTCGACGCCCGGGTGCTCAACCCCGGGCATGAGACCACGAAAGTGGAGGCTGGAATGCTGCCGAGGGCCACGATCTGGCAGTTCGCCACCAAAGACGGCGGAATCGACGTCATGCACGAGGTCCCGGGTGGCGGTCCATATTCAGCGTTGAGCGAGCGCGCCCTGCACATCCGTCTCGGCGACATCGACGTGCCGGTGGTCGATCTCGACGATCTGATTCGGATGAAGCTGGCCCGCGGTCGCCCGGTCGACCTTGCGGATGTAGCGGCCCTAACGGACCCCGACGCCTCCGAGAGTCCGTAGAGCCAGTGGCGGGGACGACGCCCTCGCCTCGCTGCGCGACCATTTGCGCCGCGCCCCGCGACCACGCCGAGCGCCTCGCCGCTCCTTTCGGGTGGCGCCGTCCCCAGCAGGGTGACTGAGCGCTAAGACCCGCCGGGGCGCGCCTTGCGGACCGGCTTCTTGCGGTGATCGATCCGGAGCTTGAGTCGACGCGAGGTCGCCATCAGGTACGTGCCGTCTTCGGCGATCGAGGCGCGGAAGCTGACCCGGTGGCGGATTCGAGGGCGGAATCGGACCGAGCAGGCACGATTGAGGTGCCTCGTACCAACTGGGTGGCCGCCCCGCAGCAATTTCACCGGCTCGCCCCGGCGGCCGTTGCAGGGCGAGACGAAGGCCGTGATCAGCGCCCTGCGGCCCCGTTTCACCTTGCGACCCTGGGCCCTGATCCCGATGAATGCCTTGGCCTTGGGGGGCCCGCAGGCAGCGGCCGCCGCGCCGACGATCCGGTACACCTTGCCGCTGGTGCCGGCGGCGTAGAGCCGCCC
>DATAIY010000400.1:0-2611 GCA_036262475.1 Solirubrobacterales bacterium | reverse complement strand
CTAGTCGCTGTCTTCCGAAGCGCGCAGCTAGGCTTTCCGAAGCACCCCGGAGAGGTGTCCGAGTGGCTTAAGGAGCGCGACTGGAAATCGCGTGGGCGGGGTTAACCCGCCTCGTGGGTTCGAATCCCACCCTCTCCGTTCCGAGCCCTGGGGCGGCGCCTGGCGGCGTCCTCGGTCGCGTGCGGAGCACGCTGCGCCCTGCGTCCTTACCCTGATTGCCCCAGGACTCGGAGTGCGGAGGCGTTCCAGTTCCTCTGCTTTCCGACCGCGCCAGTAGGGCTACGCGCCGAGGCGGTTGGCGAAGGCCTGAAGGCCGCCTTGCCAGCCGTTGGGGAGCCGACGGCATCGCGGTGGTTCTCCCAGCCATCGCCGTGGCGCTCGAGGTGGCGGTGCTCCAGTTCGACTCGGGTGCGATCGGGGGTCTCGGGGGTGAAACGGACTTCGACCTCGCTGGTCTTCTCGAAGTCGGTCTCGATCTGCCGGCGACCGTCGATGTCCCAGCTGAAGACGAGCCGGATCGATGGCTCGTAGGCGAGGACGCGCGCCCAGCGGCTCTCGCTGCCGTCGACTCCGCGGTCGTAGATGTTGCCCCCGACGCGGGGCTCGAAGACCATCTCCGCGAGCTCCGCCTCGATGATGTGGTGGTCCGGCGACCACCAGCTGCCGATGTCGTCGGTGAAGACCGAGAACGCACACTCGATCGACGCCTCGACGACGATCGATGCCTGGACTGAGGTCTGTGCAGTCTGAGAGCTCAGGCTTCCTCCTCGTCTGTCTGCTCGGCGGCCTCTTTGAAGGCGGCCAGCGATTGGTTCCAGAACCGGTCGAGGTAGGCGCGAAGCTCGGCAACCCCATCCGGGTCGAGCCGGTAGATCCGGCGATTGCCGTCCGGACGGTCGGTCACCAGCCCGGCGTCCTTCAACACACGAAGGTGCTGCGAGACGGCGGGTCGGCTGACCGGCAGTTCGCCGGCAAGATCGCCCACGGCCCAGGGCCGGTCGGCGAGGCGCTCGAAGATCTCTCGCCTCGTCGGGTCGGCAAGCGCCGCGAGTCCCTCTAAGCTTACGAGCGGCGAGACGCGAAGAAGTCACGCAGAAGCGCCCCGCACTCGTCCTCCCTGACGCCGGAGATTACCTCGGGGTGGTGGTTGAGGGCGGGCTCGCTGAGGACGTCGAGGACGCTGCCGGCGGCGCCGGCCTTGGGGTCCGGAGCGCCGAAGACGACCGTCGGGATTCGCGCCAGGACGATCGCGCCGGCGCACATCGCGCAGGGCTCGAGGGTGACGTAGAGCGTCGTCTCGGGCAGGCGCCAGCCACCGAGGGCCTGGGCGGCGGCGCGGATCGCGAGGATCTCGGCGTGCGCGGTTGGGTCGCGACGCAGCTCACGCTCGTTGCCAGCGAGCGCCAGTGGCTCCCCGCCGCGGAGGATCGCAGCGCCGATCGGGATGTCGCCGTGGGCTTCGGCCAGGCGCGCCTGCTCGATGGCCATGCCCATCGCCTCCAGGTGGGCCGCGGTGCGAGTGTCCCTGGTCATCGATCCGGGAGTATGTCCCCCTACAACTTCGCGGGCACCGCGGTGTTAGCCAGAATGGACTTGCTCGCCTTGCAGGGGGTTCGAGTGAGTCTCACGACCCAAATGAGACGAATACTTCCGATCCTTGCCCCCGTGGCCGTGCTTGCCGCGCTGGCCGCCGGCGCCGCGCCGGCGATCGCGCGCACGGCGCTGGCGCCGGCGCGCGAATTCGCGCCGCGCCAACTCGTCGTCAAGTTCGACGGGGCGGCCTCAGGACGGGCGCTGTCGCTGCCAGCCGGGGTCGGCGTGAGAGAGACGGCCGCGGCGCTGCGGCGCAACCCCCGCGTTGCATACGCCGAGCCGAACTACATCGCCACCGCCTCGGCGCTGGGCGAAGGCTCGACCTTCGCGATCCCGAACGACCCGGGGACCCTTGAAGGGTCCGCCGAAGCGCCAGCGGCGGCGGGAGACTGGTCCTTGAAGCAGTGGAACTTCCTCGACTGGGAAGGCATCGCAACTCCGCGGCTGCCGATCTCCCCGGGCGGGATCGGCGCGGTCGACGCCTGGCGCAACCTGGAAGAAGCCGGACGGCCCGGCGCCGAAGGCGTCACCGTCGCGATCCTCGACACCGGCATCGCCTACCGGTCCGAGGGGAGCCGGTTCCTGCGCAGCCCCGACTTCGCCTCCGGGCAGTTCGCCAAGGGATACGACTTCGTCGACGACGACCGACTGCCGCTTGACGAAAACGGTCATGGCACCCATGTCGCCGGGACGATCGGCGAGAAGACCGACAACGGGATCGGGCTGACCGGCCTCGCCTACCGCGCCAAGCTGATGCCGGTTCGAGTCCTGGACCCGCGTGGCCGCGGCGACGCGGCGGCAATCGCCAAGGGCATCCGCTTCGCCGTCGCCCACCACGCCAGGGTGATCAACATGAGCTTCAACTTCGGCTGCCGCAGGAAGGTGCCGATGGTCGACGAAGCGCTGCGCGAAGCCTACGCACGGGGTGTCGTCGCCGTTGCCTCCGCCGGCAACATCGGCTCGGAGAGCTGCGTCTCGGAGCCGGCGACCGGGCCGCGGGTAATCGCCGTCGGCGGCA
>DATAIY010000399.1:0-9293 GCA_036262475.1 Solirubrobacterales bacterium | reverse complement strand
CGCCGCCGCCGAGGTCGACGTCGAGGGCGGGATCGGGCTGACCCAGCGGCTGCGCGCCTGGCGCGACCTAGTCGACGTGCCTGCGGCCAGCGTGCTGGCCGCAGGCACGTCGACGAGGTCGCGCCAGGCGCGCAGCCGCTGGGTCAGCTCGATCCCGCCCTCGACGTCGTCCTCGGCGGCGGCGTCGAAGAGGGCCTCGTCGGCGACGGGGAACGGGTGGACGACCAGGTGACCCTCTCGGGCCGGGTGGAAGGACCAGATCTCCTCGGTGACGAAGGGCATCGTCGGATGCAGCAGGCCGAGCACCCGCTCCAGCGCCCACAGCAGCGTCGCCGAGACCTCCTCCTCGCCGTCATAGAGGCGCGGCTTGACGATCTCCAGGTACCAGTCGCAGAGGTCGCGCCAGAAGAAGGAGTAGGCCTCCTGGACGGCGTGGGCGAAGTCGTATGACTCGAGCATGGCGGTGACCGAGGCGATCGTCCGCTCCAGCCGCGAGAGAATCCAGCGGTCCTCGACGTGCAGCGCCGCCGGCCTCGGCTCGACGTCGGCCGCGTTGAGCAGGATCAGCCGGCTGGCGTTCCAGAGCTTGTTCGCCAGGTCATTGCCCTGCTGGACCTTGGCGTCGGAGAAGCGGACGTCCTGGGTCGAGGACATCGCCAAGAGGCCGAAGCGCAGTGCGTCGGCGCCGTGGACGTCGATTTCCTCCAACGGGTCGATCCCGGTGCCGAGGCTCTTCGACATCCGCCGCCCGTCGCGGGCCTGGATCACCGAGTGGACGTAGACGTCGCGGAAGGGGACGTCACCGGCGAACTCGATCCCGGTCATGATCATCCGAGCCACCCAGAGAAAGAGGATCTCCCGCGCGGTGGTGAGGAAGCTGGTCGGATAGAAGGCGCGCAGCTCGGCGGTGTCGTCGGGCCAGCCGAGCGTCGCGAAGGGCCAGATCGCCGAGCTGAACCAGGTGTCGAGCACGTCCTCCTCCTGGCGCAGATCGCCACCGCAGGTGCCGCAGCGCTCGGGCTCGGACTCGGCGACGAAGGTCTCCTCGCAGGCATCGCAGTACCAGACCGGTATCCGGTGTCCCCACCAGAGCTGGCGTGAGACGCACCAGGGGCGGATTTCCCGCATCCAGTCGAGGTAGACCCGCTTCCACTGAGCGGGCGCGATCCTCACCTCGTCGGCTTCGACCACCGCGATCGCCGGCTTCGCCAGCTCATCCATGCGACAGAACCACTGCAGCGAGATCAGCGGCTCTATCCGCTCGCCCGAGCGGTGGGAGAAGGGGACCGAGTGGGTGTAGGGCTCCTGCGCCCGCAGCCTTCCCTCCTCACGCAGCGCCGCGACCACGGCCTCCTGCGCCTCGGCGGCGCTCATCCCGGCGAAGTCCCCTGCCTCCTCGGTGAGGCGGCCGTCGGGGCCGATCACGACGATCTCCTCGAGCCCGTGCTTGCGGCCGATCTCGAAGTCGTTCAGATCGTGGCCGGGGGTGATCTTCAGCGCCCCGGTGCCGAACTCGGGGTCGACGTGCTCATCGGCGATGATCGGCAGGCGCCGCCCGACCAGCGGCAGCACGCAGAACTGGCCGACCAGGTCGGCGAAGCGCTCGTCGCTCGGGTTCACCGCGATCGCGGTGTCGGCGAGCATCGTCTCCGGGCGCACGGTGGCGACGGTCAGCACCTGGTCGGAGTCCTCGACCGGGTAGTCGATCGAGTAGAGGGAGTCCTCGACCTCGCGGTTCTCGACCTCGAGGTCGGAGATCGCCGAGCGCGAGCCCGGGTCCCAGTTGACCATGTAGTTGTCGCGGTAGATGTAGCCCTTGTCGAAGAGCCGTTTGAAGACCCGGTAGACGGCGCGGACGTAGTCCTGGTCGAGCGTGAAGCGCTCGCGCTCGTAGTCGCAGGAGGCGCCCAGCCGCTTGTACTGCTCGACAATCCGCGAGCCGTACTCCTGCTTCCAGGCCCAGACCCGCTCGACGAAGGCCTCGCGGCCCAGCTCCTGCCGGGTCCTGCCTTCGGCCCACAGACCTTTCTCGACCACCGCCTGGGTGGCGATGCCGGCGTGATCGGTGCCGAGGATCCAGAGCGTGTTGGCGCCGCGCATCCGATTCAGCCGCACCAGCGCGTCCTGCATCGAGCCGTTCAGCGCGTGGCCCATGTGCAGGGCCCCGGTCACGTTCGGGGGCGGGATCGCTACCGAGAAGTTCTCAGCCGCCGTGCCCTCCGCCTCGGGATGGAAATAGCCGCCCTCCATCCACTCGGCGAAGATCCGCGCCTCGACCTCGGCCGGTTCGTACCGGGTCACCCCTTCCAGCCTCTGTCGATCCGCCGCGCTCACAGGCGGCGAGTCTAGATCAGGCTGATTCCTCGCCGAGCTCGTCCTCGGCGGCGCCGATGTCCTGCGGGGCGGCCTCGGTGACCAGGGTCGGGCGGCGGCCCTGGGAGATCGTCTCCTTGGTCACCACGCACTTGGTGACGTCGCGCCGCGACGGCAGTTCGAACTGGACGTCGAGCAGCGTTTCCTCGAGGATCGAGCGCAGCCCACGGGCGCCGGTCTCGCGTTCCAGCGCCTTGTCGGCGATCGCCTCGAGGCTGTCCTCGGCGAAGACGAGCTCGATGTCGTCGAACTCGAAGAAGCGCTGGAACTGGCGGGTGAGCGCGTGGCGGGGCTCGGTGAGGATCGTCGTCAGGTCGTCGCGGCTGAGCTGGTGGATCGCGGTGATCACCGGCAGGCGGCCGATGAACTCGGGGATCAGGCCGTACTCGATCAGATCCTCGGGAAGCACCTGCTCGAACCATTCGCCGGCGTCCTTCTTCTCGCGCGAGGAGATCGAGGCGCCGAAGCCGATCCCGCGATCGCCGACGCGGCGCTCGATCACCTTGTCGAGTTCGGCGAAGGAGCCGCCGCAGATGAAGAGGATGTTGGTGGTGTCGATCGTCAGGAACTCCTGGTGGGGGTGCTTGCGCCCTCCCTGGGGCGGCACCGAGGCGGTGGTTCCCTCGAGGATCTTCAGCAGCGCCTGCTGGACGCCTTCGCCGGAGACGTCGCGGGTGATCGACGGGTTGTCGGCCTTGCGCGCGATCTTGTCGATCTCGTCGATGTAGATGATCCCCGTCTCCGCCTTCTTGACGTCGAAGTCGGCGGCCTGGATTAGCTTCAGGAGGATGTTCTCGACGTCCTCGCCGACGTAGCCGGCCTCGGTCAGCGCAGTCGCGTCGGCGATCGCGAAGGGGACGTTGAGGATCCGGGCCAGGGTCTGGGCGAGCAGCGTCTTGCCGCAGCCGGTCGGGCCCAGCATCATGATGTTCGACTTCTGCAGCTCGATCTCAGACTCCTCGGACTGGGCGATCTGGACCCGCTTGTAGTGGTTGTAGACGGCGACGGAGAGAGAGCGCTTGGCGGCCTCCTGGCCGACCACGTACTCCTCCAAGACGTCGTGGATTTCACGCGGCTTCGGCAGGTTCTCCAGCTCGAAGGCGGGCGCCGCCGTCAGCTCCTCGTCGATAATCTCGTTGCAGAGGTCGATGCACTCGTCGCAGATGTAGACGCCGGGGCCGGCGATCAACTTCTTGACTTGGCGCTGTGACTTTCCGCAGAAGCTGCAGAGAAGCTGCTCGTTCGAGTCAGTGGGACGTGCCAGCGGAATCCCCTCCTATCGGGATGATCTTGACCTCCGGCTGGGCCCAATAGCTTAGACGGGGCAACTGGCCGGTATGTGGGGATCGTTTACTGCGTGCCGTCGCCTGTCCCTGCTCGTGATCGGGGCCTTGCGCGCTCGCGATACGGTGTTGGCGATGCCAGCCGAGATCGATATCGCCCCAGTCGCCACCTCCGAATTCGAGCAGATGCTGCCGCTGATCGCCGCCTACCAGCGCTTCTACGAGGTCGACGAGATCGACGAGGATCGCAACCGCGCCTTCTTCCCCCGCTTCCTCGCCCCCAGCGAGGACGGGATGCTGATCGGCGCCCGCGACGGCGGCCACCTGGTCGGCTACGCCTGCCTCTACTGGCACTTCTCGTCCACCCAGGCGAAAGAGACGGTCCTGATGAACGACCTCTACGTGGACGAGGCCGTTCGCGGCCAGGGCGTCGGCCGTGCCCTGATCGAGGCCAGCGCCGCCGTCGCTCGCGAGCGGGGCGCCCCCTACCTCGAGTGGGCGACCGCTCCCGACAACCTCACTGCCCAGCGCCTCTATGACAGCACCGGAGCCGAGCGCTCCGAATGGGTCGAGTACGAGCTGGGGTTGTGAAGATGGCGCTCAGGCAGCGCGCGGAGGCGGCGGCCGGTCGATGAGGGCGAGTGGTGCTCGGCGCGCCCGTGATTCCTTCCCGAGCGTCCTTGATTTCCGCCAGGAGCTGATCGGTGTGTTTCGACTGCTTGGCCATGGACTCATCGCTGCGGCGGAAGAGGTCTTGAATGACGCTGCGCAGGTTCATGTCGCGGATGAAGACCCTTCAGGTCAGCGCCCGTGCCTCTTGCCCGTCGAGGTTGGTCTCGACGCGCGCGAATGACGACTCGTACCTTTCGAACGCCCTTTCGTGCCGATCGAAGGCCGCCATCAGGCGCTCGAATGCCCGAGCCTTGCGGTCGGCCCCGGCGCGATTGAGCCCCCTCTCCTCCTCACCACGCTCCGCATGGGGCTCGATTCGCTCAGACAAAACCTTTCGCCTGATCGGAGCACTGTGACACGGGCTTCGTCACCGATTGCGCATAAGACGGGCCAATTCTCAAACCCGTTAGCGTCGAGTTGAGCAATGGACGTGATGCTGGAGACAACGAGTCCTGACGACTCCGAGGTGCGGGCGCTGTATGAGACCTTCATCTGCGAGGCGGACGGGCCGCTGGGGGCTAGCGTCGACCTCGGGGCCGAGATCGCAGCCGGGCCGCCGGCGGAGCTGGTGCCGCCCGGCGGAGTGCTGCTGATCGCGCGGGTCGACGGCGTCCCGGCCGGGCTCGGCGGCGTCCGCCATCTCGACACCGATATCGCCGAGGTCAAGAGCATGTTCGTCTCCCCCACCCACCGCGGCATCGGCCTCGGCCGCAAGCTGCTGGCCGCGCTCGAGGAGATCGCCGTACGGCACGGCTGCAGCGTCGTTCGCCTCGACACCTCCGACTACCTGACCGAGGCGATCGGCCTCTACCGCTCCGCCGGCTACCGCGAGGTCGCCGCGTACAACGCCAACCCCAAAGCCAGCCTCTGGTTCGAACGTCCGCTGGCCATCGAGCCTCAGCTGTAGCGGTCCCAGCGCCGCAGTTCCGGCTCGGGGTCGATCGGGACGCCGTGGACGTGGATCTCGAAGTGGAGGTGGCAGCCGACGGTGATCGCGTTGCCGGTCTCACCGACCGCGCCGACCCGCTCCCCCTCCCAGACCCACTCGCCCTTGTGGACCAGGGCCGGGCGCGGAATGTGAGCGTAGAAGTAGCTGCGCTGCTCGCCTTCGCCGTGGATCAGCAGGTAGTCGCCGTAGAGGACCGGGTCATAGCCCGCCTGCAGCACGCGGCCGTCGCGAACCGCGACCAGCGGCGTCTCGCAGGCCGCGACGATGTCGAAGCCCTCATGGGTGCGGCCGCCGCTCCGCGGGGCGCCGAATTCGCCGATCGCGCCCCGCGTCCCGTGCGGTCCCTGGACCGGGAAGACGTGACCGTAGTAGGGCATGCCACCGTCGCGGCTTAGAATGCGGGCCGAGGCGGGCGCGGCGAGAACCGCGAGGAGGAGGACGAGGGCGAGGAGGGCCGGGCGCTTCAGTGGTGTTCGATCACGCGGTCGACGATGTTGTACTCGACCGCCTCCTCCGCGCTCATGAAGTAGTCGCGCTCGGTGTCCTTCGTGACTTTCTCGAAGGGCTGGCCGGTGTGCTTGGCGATGATCTCGTCGAGCCGGCGACGGACCTCGATGATCTCTTTGGCGTGGATCTCGATGTCGGTCGCCTGGCCTTCGAACCCGGCCGAGACCTGGTGGATCAGGATCTTCGAGTTCGGCAGCGCCATCCGCTTTCCCGCGGCGCCGCCGCAGAGCAGCAGCGCGCCCATGCTCATCGCGACCCCGACGCAGATCGTCTGCACGTCGGGTTTGATGAACTGCATCGTGTCGTAGATCGCCAGTCCGGCGTAGACGGAGCCGCCGGGGGAGTTGACGTAGAGACTGACGTCTTTGTCGGGATCCTCGGACTCGAGGTGCAGAAGCTGGGCGACGATCAGGTTGGCGATGTCGTCGGTGACCGGCGTGCCGAGGAAGACGATCCGCTCGCCCAGTAGGCGTGAGTAGATGTCGAAGGCGCGCTCCCCGCGCGAGGTCTGCTCGACCACCATCGGTACCAGAGGGCTCATGTTCGGCACTCTATAGAAGGGGCCAGGCGTGCTCGGACGTGCTCAGTCGGAGTCGGGAGTCCAGAGGCTGCCGGCCGCTTCGCGCTCCTTCTCCGGCGTCCAGATCTGCTCCCGCGCCTTGGCCTGCTCGAGCGGGATCGGCTTCGCGGCGTCGGCCACCAGCTCGATCGCCTTGCGGGCCCGGATGTCGTCGCGGATCATTGCGTCGCGTCCGTTCTGGCGCAGTCTCTCCAGCAGTTTCTCGGGGGTCGTGCGTTCGTGTTCGGCGCTGTGCTCGAGCGCCTCGACGAGCTCCTCCTCGCTGACCTCGATCGCCTCGGCCTCGGCGATCGCGGTGACGACCGCCTCGCGCTTCAGCTCCCGCTCGGCGTCGGGCTTGGACTCCTCGATCAGCTCCTCGCGGGTTTTGCCCTGCATCTGCAGGAAGGCGTTGGGGTCCATACCGCGGCTGGCAAGCTGGCGTTCCATCCGCTCCCAGCGTTCGGTGGCCCGCGCCGTCACCAAGTCGTCGGGAACTTCGACCGTCGCCGCCTCGACCGCAGCGTCGACGGCGGCGATCCGGAAGTCTTCCTGGGAGCGGCTGTCGAGCGCCTCGCCGACTTTCTCGCGGACGTCGGCGCGCAGCTCCTCCAGCGTCTCGAACTCGGAGGCGTCGGAGGCGAAGTCGTCGTCGAGGTCGGGAAGGATTTTCTCCCGCACCTCTTTCACCTTGACCTTGAAGACCACATCTTTGCCGGCCAAGTGCTCGGCCTGGTATTCGTCGGGGAAGGTGACCTCGACCTGGCGATCCTCGCCCGTCTCGGCGCCGCTCAGCTGCTCCTCAAAGCCCTCGATCAGCTGTCCCGAGCCGAGCGACAGCAGGTAATCCTCGGCCCTGCCGCCCTCGAAGGCGGCGCCTGCGATCAGGCCCTCGAAGTCGATCAGCAGCGAGTCGCCCTCGGCGGCGGGGCGCTCGACCGGCTCCAGCCGCGCGAAGCCCTCGCGGACCCGCTCGATCTCGCGTTCGACGACGTCGTCGGGCACCTCGTTATCGGCCCGCCCGACCTCGAGGCCCCTGTACTCGCCGAGCTTGGCCGGCGGTCGCACGCCGACCTCGAATTTGAACTCCAGCGCCTCGCCTTCGGCCTCCGGTGTCGAGACCATCTCGATGCTGGGGTCGCCGATCGGGCTGACCCCGGTGTCGAGCAGCGCCCGTTCGTACCACTCGGGCAGCGAATCGCGGATCGCCTCCTCCAGCACCGGGCCGAAGCCGAGCCGCTGGATGACCAGCGACGGCGGCGCCTTGCCCTTGCGGAATCCGGGCATCCGCATCTCCTTGGCCATCGCCCGGGCGGCGCGCGAAGCGGCCCGCTCGACGTCCTTGGCGGCCAGCTCCACATCGACCCGCACGCGCGAGTCGGGCAACTCTGTGAGAGAGGTCTGCATCGACGGGTGACCCTAAAGGAATCGGCTCGGCGGCTATCCGCGGCGCTGCCCGAGCGCGGTGCGCAGGGCGGCACCGAAGTCGATCGCGAAGCAGAGCCCCCTCCCCACCGGCCCGGTCACCAGCCAGGCCTTGGCTCTATCCAGCTGCGACACCCGGATCCCCGCTCGCGGGCGCTTCCGAGCCGGCGCCGAGGATCTGCGCCTCGAGGTGAGCGCCGTGGCCGGCGGCGACCGCCCGCTGCGCCCGCTCGGCGTCGAGCTCGACACCGCGGTCCAGCGCCAGGTCGAGCAGGCGCTGCTTCTCGATTCCCTCCCGCGCCGCCGCGAAGAAGAGCCAACCGAGCAGTCCCATGCCGAGGAAGGTCCCCTCGAGCATCATGATCACGCCGGCGGTGCTCTGGTCGGCGATCGGCGAGATCCCCCAGTGGCGCTCCCCCGCCGCGTAGATCGTGTAGAGCACGGTTCCCGACCACATCAGGACGTTGCCGAGGACGACCCCAATGAAGCGGACGGCGATCACGTAGCCGACTTTCCAGCCGGCGGTGAACCATTTCGGCGTCGGCAGCGGGCCGAATAGCGGCATCCACATCAGGCAGCCGAAGAAGATGAAGGTCGAGTGCTCCAGCGCGTGGACGGGGGCGGTCCCGTAGGCGGCGTCATAGAGCGGTGGCGTGTGCCAGAAGTAGAGATTGATCGCCCACAGCGGCAGGGCGACGGCGGGGTGGGCAAGGATCCGCAGCCGGTCGAAGAACTTGATCGCCAGGACCGGCTGCAACAGCGGCCCGGTCAGGCCGAGGACCAGGAGCAGGGTGGCGACGTCGCCCAACAGCAGGTGCTCGACCATGTGGGCGATCACCAGGTCCTCGGCGATGTCGCTGATCGGCGAGACCAGGGCGACGACGATCACCAGCAGCCCCGCCGCGAAACAGACCTGGCGCCAGAGCGACACCGGCCGCCCCTTCGCCGACAGGGTCACCGAGCGCTTTGCGTAGAGGCCCGCCACGATCAGCATCGGCGCCAGCTCGAGCGGGCCGAAGATACCCGTCTCGTGGGCGATCGGCAGGATCACAGGATTCAGCGTAGCGCCGGCCACTTCGCACGCTCCGCGCCCGCTGCTAGCTTGGCCTTCGCCGTGAGCGAGATCGACGACCGCTTTCCCCCAATCGGCAGCTACGGCTTCCTCTCCGACTGCCACACCGCCGCCCTCGTCTCCTTCGCCGGCTCGGTCGAGTGGCTCTGCCTGCCCCGCTTCGACTCGCCCAGTGCCTTCGCGGCGCTGCTCGACCGCGGCGCCGGCCACCTCAGCCTGCGGCCGCGCGGCGTGATCGTGCCGATCGGCTGTCGCTACGAGCCGGGGACGCTGGTGATCGAGACCACCTGGGTCACCGACACCGGCTGGGTCGTCGTTCACGACGCGCTGACGATCGCCGAGTGGGCGACCGCCGACGGCAAGGACGCCCGGCCCGAGACCAACCACGAGTCCGATCGCTCGCTGCTGCGGACGATGGCCTGCATCGACGGCGAGGTCGAGATGGAGATGGAG
>DATAIY010000398.1:0-1579 GCA_036262475.1 Solirubrobacterales bacterium | reverse complement strand
GACATCGTCATCTTCGCCGGCTACGCGCTCGGCGGCGCTCCCGGCTTCGCCGTCGGCGCGCTCGCCGCCCTGGTCTCCAACTTCTGGTTCGGACAGGGGCCCTGGACCCCCTGGCAGATGGCGGGCTGGGGCCTCTGCGGGATCCTCGGCGCGGCCCTGGCGCTGGGCGTGCGCAACGCGGGCCGCCTCAGCCTCGCCGCCACCTGCGGCTTCGCCGGCGCGGCCTACGGCGCTCTGCTGAACTTCTCCCTGATGGCGACCTACGGAGGTGACCTGTCCTGGCAGCGTTTCGGCGTGCTCGAGGCGCGCGCGATCCCCTTCGAAGTCGCACACGTCGCCGGCAACGTCGTCCTCGCCCTGGTCGCCGGGCCGGCGATGGTGCGGATGCTGGTCCGCTTCCGCGAGCGGTTCGAGTGGGGGCGGGGGAAAGGGAAGAAGTCGACCGCCGATCCTCCCCGCGGCCTGAGGCCGGCGCTGCGCGGCGGCGGCATCGCCGCGCTGCTGCTGGTCGCCCTTGCCCTCGGGGCGCTGGCACCGGCCCGCGCCGACGCGTCTCGGGTCAGCCGCGCCGCCGACTGGCTCGTGTCCGTCCAGAACCGCGACGGCGGCTTCGGCGCCTCCCCCGGCGATGACTCCGGCGCCGAAACTACCTGCTGGGTGATGCTGGGGCTGGAGGCCGCCGGCCGCAACCCGCTCGACGTCTCCCGCGGCGGCCACAGCCCGGTCGACTTTCTCCGCGCCGGAGTGGGCAAGCTGAAGAGTCCCGGGGATCTCTCGCGCACGACCCTCGCCCTCGAGGGCGCCGGAGTCGACCCACGCAAGTTCGGCGGCGAGAACCTGGTCTCCCGGCTGCTCGCCCTCCGCCTCGGTGACGGCTCGTTCGAAAACTGGCCCAACTCGACCGCGTACGGCATCATCGCCCTGCGCGCGGCCGGAGCGACCGGCGGCCTGGCGAAGTCGTTGGAATGGCTGCGCAAGGTCCAAGACGACGACGGTGGTTGGGGCGACACGCCCACCTCGGGCAGCAACGCCGACAGCACCGGCACGGTGCTGCAGGCACTCTCGAGCGAATCGAAGGCCGCCCACCGGGGGCTTACCTACATCGAAGAGGCGCAGCGCAAGGGGGGTGGCTTCCCACTCGGCGGCAACGGCGGGGTCAACACCCAGTCCACCGCCTGGGCGATCCAGGGCATCCTCGCCGCCGGCCGCGATCCCGACTCCTTCCGCCGCGGTGGCGCCAGCGCCCCCGAATACCTCTCCAGCCATCAGGAGAGCGATGGTCATTACCGCTACTCCGGTGCCAGCGACCAGACCCCCGTCTGGGTGACCGGAGAGGTCCTCGTAGCCGCTGCCGGCGACTCCCTCCCAATCTCACCGCCGCCCCGCGAACCGAAACAGGAAATCTCAGCCCAAAGCAGCCCGGCCAGCCCCGGTGGAGTGCCTCCATCTTCCGGTGCCCCGACGTCCACTCTCGAATCTCCCCCTGTCTCGCCCGGCTTCGGAGCCGCCGGGCGAGACAGGGGGAGATTCGAGAGTGGACGCCGGGGCACCGGAAGATGGAGGCACTCCACCGGGGCTG
>DATAIY010000397.1:0-9165 GCA_036262475.1 Solirubrobacterales bacterium | reverse complement strand
CAGTCACGGGCTGGGGACCCTATTCCTCGCCGACGTGGAAATAGGCGAAGCGGGCGATGCGGACGTTCTCGCCGGTCTTGGCGGCCAGCTCCTGGCGCAGCTCCTCGATCGTCTTCGAGTCGTGCTTCTCGGCGTTGACATGCGCCTGGTCGAGCAGTGCCACCTCGCTCGCCCACTTCGAGAGCTGGCCGGTGACGATTTTCTCGACCACGTTCTCGGGCTTGCCTTCCTCGCGGGCCTTCTCTTCGAAGACTCGCTTCTCGGCATCGCGCTCGTCCTCGGGGATCTCATCCGAGGAGACGTAGCGCGGCGCCGTCGCCGCCACGTGCAGGGCGACCTGGTAGGCGAACGCTTTGAATTCCTCGTTACGGGAGACGAAGTCGGTCTCGCACTGGATTTCGACCATCGCCCCAACCCTGTCGTTGGCGTGGATGTAGGAGGAGACGACCCCCTCGTTGGTCCCCCGCCCTTCGCGCTTGGCGGCGGAGGCCTGTCCCTTCACCCGCAGCAGCTCGATCGCCCGCTCGGTGTCGCCGTCGGCCTCGGCAAGGGCGGCTTTGCAGTCCATCATCGCGGCCCCGGTGCGGTCCCGAAGCGCCTTCACGTCCGCGGCGCTGATGCTCACGGCGGGCTCCCCTCTTTCGGCGTGGCCTCAGGGGATGCGGGCTGGGCGTCGGCGGTCGGGGTCTGCTTGGCTTTGGCCTCCGACCCGTCGTTCGCTGGTGGCACGGGAGGAGCGGCGGGCGGCTGCGCCGGAGTCGATGCCGCTTTCGCGGCCGCCTCGGCGGTCGCTTTCGCCGTCGCCTCGGCCTCAGCCGCGGCTTTGGCCGCGGCCTCCGCCTCGAGCCGGACTTTCTCTTCCTCCTCGCGCTTCTTTCGCTCTTCCTCGTCCTTTTTGCGTCGCGCCATTTCCTCGGCGATTCGCTTCTCATCCTGGACCCGCCAGGAGGAGGCGCCCTCGTCGACGGCGGTGCCGATCGTGCCGATCACCAGCTCGCAGGAGCGGATCGCGTCGTCGTTGCCGGGGATCACGAAGTCGATCGGCGTCGGGTCGCAGTTGGTGTCGACCAGGCCGATGATCGGGATTCGCAGGCGGGCGGCCTCGTGGACCGCGATCTCCTCGGTTTTGAGATCGGTGACGAAGACAGCGTCGGGGAGGCGATCCATGTCGCGGACGCCGCCGAGGTTGAACTCGAGCTTGGCGAGTTCGGCCTCCATGCCCATCCGCTCCTTGGTCGGCAGCAGGTCGAGTTTCCCCTCCTCTTTCCAACCGTTGAGCTCGTGCAGGCGGGCGATTCGCTGGGACATCGTGTTGAAGTTGGTCAGCAGCCCGCCCAGCCAGCGTTTGTTGACGTAGGGCATCTTGCAGCGTTCGGCCCATTCCTGGACCGTGTCGCGGGCCTGCTTCTTGGTGCCGACAAAGAGCACCGTGCCGCCGCCGCTGGCGAGCTCGCCGGAGAAACGGCGCGCGTTCTCCAGCAACGTCTCGGTCTGCAGCAGGTCGATGATGTGGATCCCGTCCAGCTCGCCGAAGATGAAGCGGCGCATGTTCGGGTTCCAGCGGCGCGTCTGATGGCCGAAGTGCACTCCGGCCTGGAGCAGCTCCTTAAGGCCTGCTTCTGGCATTCGTTCTCCTTGGTTTGGTGAAGCGCTCCCGCCCCGCTTGCCGGAACCTGGCGACTGGGCGCCAGGCAGGATCCGGTTCGCTTCCGAACGGGGGTTGGTTTCTGAATGCCTGATTGTAGAGAGGCGCCGGCTAGGAGGCGTGGGCCGCCTCCAGCGCCGCCTCGAGGTCCGCCGGGAGCTCGGACTCGAAAGCGAGGCGCTCGCCGCTGATCGGGTGATCGAAGACGAGGCGGTGGGCGTGGAGGAATTGGCGCTCGAGGCCATATCTGCGGGCACCGCCGTAGGTGGGGTCGCCGGTGAGGGGATGGCCGATCGCGGCGAAATGGGCGCGGATCTGGTGGGTGCGGCCGGTCTCGAGGCGGGCCTCCAGGAAGGTCTCCAGGGGCAGCAGCTCCAGCACCTCGAAGTGGGTCCGGGCTTCGCGCGAGGCGGCGCCGGAGACCGCCATCCGGTGGCGCTGGCGCGAGGCGCGGCCGATCGGCGCGTCGATCGTGCCGGTCCGCGAGCCGAGCCGACCGCCCGCCAGCGCCAGGTAAATGCGCTCGACCCCGCGACGCTGGACCTGGGCCTGCAGGGCGGCGTGGGCCTCATCGCTGCGGGCGACCACCAGCAGGCCGCTGGTCCCCTTGTCGAGCCGGTGCACGATCCCCGGCCGCTTCGGGTCGCCACCGCCGCCGAGAATGTCTCCCAGCTCGTCGACCAGGGTGGTCCCGCTGTGGGAAGGCGCCGGATGGACGACCAGGCCGGCCGGCTTGTCGACGACGGCGAGCGCGTCGTCGAGGTGGACGACGCGCAGCTCGCGGTCAGCCACTCTCGGGCTCTCGCTCGGCTTCGCGGAGGTAGATGAGGACCAGGCAGATGACGCCTGCGGTGATCGACATGTCGGCGAGGTTGAAGGGCGGCCAGTGCGGGAGTTCGATGAAATCGGTCACGGCACCGGCACGGACGCGATCGGCGAGGTTGCCGAAGGCGCCGCCGGCAAGCAGGCCGGAGGCGATCCACATGCCCGGCCTGGTCGGGTTGCGGGAGAAGAGGTAGGCGACCACGCCCAGAGCCACAATCGTGATCACGACCAGCGCCGCGCCGCTGCCGCCGGCGAGGCCGAAGGCGACGCCGCGGTTGTGGGAGAGCGTCAACTTGAGCGGGCCGAGGACGTCGATCTTCTGGCCGAGCGTGACGTGCGCCTCGATCGCCGCCTTGGCGGCCTGGTCGGCGATGACCACGGCGCCGCAGAGGGCGCCGGCGAGGCACCAGGCGCGGGTGGCGGCGGCGCTCACCCGCGGATCAGGCCGACGAGGATTGCCTGGGCGACGAAGAGGACGATCAGTCCGATCATCGGGCTGAGATCGAGCGCGAAGCTGCCTCCTCCCACCGGGGGCAGGAAGCGCCGGAAGATGTTGAGATACGGGTTGGTCGTCTCGGTGACGAAGTCGAGGAACGCCCGCAGTGGCCGGTTGTAGGGCATTCGCGGCACGTAGGAGATGATGATGTTGCAGAAGATGAGCACGATGTAGACGATGAAGAGGGCGCTGACATAGTCGGCGACGTCGTTACGGCTGAGCGCCGCCAGGGAGATCACCTCCGCATCCTTTCCAGTGAGGCCTGTACCGCAGCCTCGAAGGCCGCGCGCGCTCCCTCGCGGTCGAGCGCGTCGAGGCCGGCCTCGGTGCTCCCGCCCGGGGAGGCGACCGCCTTGCGGACGTCGGCGGGGTGGCGGATCCGCAGCAGCTCAGCGGTTCCCGCGGTGGTCTCGACCACCAGCTCTCGGGCCAGCTCATCGTCGAGGCCGGCGGCGGCGCCCGCGTCGGCCAGCGCCTCGACCGCGAGCGCCAGGTAGGCCGGCGCGCAGCTCATCACCGCGGTCGCCTCGTCGAAGTCCTTGTCGGGCAGCTCGACGACGTGCCCGAGCAGGTCCAGCTTCGCCCTGGTCGCCGCAGACGCCTCGCCGGCCACACAGAGCACCCCCCTGCGCACCTCCACCGCCACGTTCGGCATCAGCCTCAGCACTTCGGCTTCGGGGAAGGCGGCGGCGACCCGTTGCAGCGGCACCGCGGCAAGGATCGACACGACGCTCCGTGCCGCCCGCAATTCCGGTGCCACCTCGTCCAACTTCGCCGGCTTCACGGCCAGCACCACCAAGTCGGCCCGCTCGGCGATCTCGGCGTTGGTGACCGCCTCTCCACCCACCTCCCGCGCAAGCTCGGCCGCACGGCCGGATCCCGCATCCGAGAACAGCATCCCCTCGAACTCGCCGGCCCATCCGCGCACCATCGCCGCGGCCATGCTCCCGGAGCCGACAAATCCAACGATCATGACCTCAGCCTAGTAGCGGGCGATTCGCGAGGGAGGGACGGGTACCCATCCCTCCTCCACCACCGTCCCCACTTAGGACTGGTTGAAGAACCCCTTGTCGATCAGCCTCGCCCTTTCCTCGGCGGAAACCTCGACGTTGCGGGGGGTCAGCAGGAACATCTTCTCGGCGATCCGCTGCATGCCGCCGTCCATTGCGTAGGTGAGGCCGGAGCAGAAGTCGATCATCCGCTTCGAGAGCTCGTGATCGGCGGTCTGAAGGTTGAGGATCACCGGCACCGACCGTTTGAACTGGTCGGCGACCTGCTGAGCGTCGTTGAAGTTACGTGGGATGACCAGGTGCACCTGGATGTCGGAACCGCCGTTGTCGACCGGGCGCAGCGTTCGCGTGCGGCTGGCGGCGATCGGCTCGTCGTCGGCGAAGATGTCGTCGATTTCGTCGCGGCGGGCGCGGCGCGAGGTCGGCAGCCGCCGAACCGAGTTCTGGTCGCGCTCGCGGCGGGTTTCGAAGACTTCCTCCGAACCGGTCTCCGGCTCGAACTCGTCCTCGTATGCGGGACCGTAGTCGTGATCCTCGGCCAAACCGAAGTAGACCAGCGCTTTATGCCAAGTGTCGCGTAGAGCCATCTGTATCGCGTGTTTCGGCCTAGGGCGGCCGACTCCTTTACGAATTGCAGGCAGATTAGCGCCGATTCACACGAACAGCGTGGTGCCCAAACGGATCATGGTCGCTCCCTCCTCGACCGCGATGTGCCAATCCTGGGAGGTGCCCATCGAAAGCCGCTCGAGCCCGTTGGCGGCGGCCAGCTCTGCGAGACGGGCGAAATGGGGCCGCGAATCCTCGGCGTCCTGGCTGAAGGGAGGCATCGTCATCAGTCCTCCGACCCTGACCGGGCAGCGCCCGAGGAACTCCGGAAGGTCCTCGGGGGCGACCCCTCCCTTGCCCTCCTCCCCGGCGATGTTGACCTCGACCAGCACTTCAGTCTCGGGTGTCCCGTGGGTGCCGAGCTGGTTCAGCACCGAATCGCTCGCCACCGACTGGATCAGCCGGCAGAGCGGCAGCACCTGCTTGACCTTGCGGCTCTGCAAGTTGCCGATGAAGTCCCACTCGAAGGCGTCTCCCCAGCGCTGGTGCTTGACGGCGAGATCCTGTTGGCGGTTCTCCCCGACCAGCCGCACGCCGGCCTGCGCCAGCGCGCCCATCTCCTCGATCGGCACGTACTTGGAGGCGACGAGGACTTCGACCCGATCGCCGGTGACCTCGTGGACCCGCTCCAGGTTCGCCGCGACCTTCTCCGACTCGATGCCGCGGATCAGCCCCGCCATCTCAGGCCTGCACCGGATCGATCCAGGCGATTCCGGCCTGGCGACCGGTTCTGCCGGCGTCGCGCCGGTGTGAGAAGAAGAGCTCCTCCTCACACTTGGTGCAGAGGCCGGCGGACTCGATCCGATCGACCCCGGCCACATGCAACAGGCGCCTCGCGACCTCGGCGAGGTCGAGCATGCGGCCGCCGGCGATACCGTCGCCGAGGTCCGCGAACGCACCGAGCACCTCGTCGCCGACCTCGTAGCAGCAGGGCCCGATCCCCGGTCCGATCGCGGCATCGGTCGCCCCGATCGCCTTCGCCCCGGCGGCGAGGATCCCGGCGGCGAGCCCGCGCCAGCCGCAATGCAGTATCGCCACCCCACCCGGCCCCGAAAGCGCGACCGGCAGGCAGTCGGCGGTGAGGACCAGCGGTGCCAGCCCCGTCGTGGAGACGACGTGACCGTCGACTTTGGGTATGTCGCTGCCGGGCAAAGCGAACGGGCTCGGCCCCTGGGGCTGCGAGTGAAAGGCGAGCTCGCGGCCGTGGACCTGGTACCCGATCGGGATCCGCTCGGGCTCGAAACCGAGCGCCCCAGCCAGCCGGCGCCGGTTCTGCGTCACCGCCGCAGTCTCGTCGTCGGTGAGGGCGCCGAGGTTGAGACTGTCGAACGGTGGATCGCTGGCGCCGCCGAGGCGGGTTGAGAAGGCGGCGCGAGCGCCGCCAAGGTCGGCCTCGAGCCACCGCACCCTGCTGCTTTCTCGCCAGTCCATGCCGGTAACAAAGCAGATGGCCGCCGCGGCCCCGGTCTCCTACCGTTCCCGGGCAGCCCCCAGCGCCACCGCCAGCTCCTCTTCGCGGCCGCGGACTTCGCCGTCGAGCTTTCGTCTCATCGCAGCTTCCAGGCCGCGGCCCACGGCCGGGCCCTCGGGGACGCCGGCGACGAGGAGATCACTGCCGTCTATCTCGAGCGAGACCGAACGCCAGCTGCGGAGGTACTCGTCGAGCCACTCGGCGCCGAGCGCCCGCGCCAGCGCCAGCTCGACCGGGTCGCGCCCGCGCGCCAGCTCGACCCCCTGCGAGGGGCGCTGGGGGTCGGCTGCCGCCAACTCGGCCTCTCCCCCAGCCGGGCCGAGGGCAGCGGCGAGAATCGCCTCTGCGCGGGAAGCCTCCCCGCTCCAGGGCTCCATCGCGAGCAGCTCGGTGACCGCGGCCGCCAGCGCGACACCGCCCCCGCGGAGCTCGAGCAGGCCCCAATCGGCCAGCAGCTCGAAGCCCAGTGGCGCGCTCTCTTCCCCGGCGAGCCGGGTCAGCTCCGCACGGCGGCGATCGGCGGAGATGGTGTCGAGGTCGGTTGCCAGTACCAGCTCCGCGGTCTCCCCCGCGAGGTCAAAGTCAAATCGCGCCGCGTAACGCGCCGCTCGGATCGCTCGGGTCGGATCGTCGCGGAAGGACCCTGGGTGCAGGACCCGGAGCAGGCCATGCTCGAGATCGGCGCGGCCTTCGTGGAGGTCGATCAGCCTGGCATCACCGCCGAGGGGTATCGCCATCGCGTTGATCGTGAAGTCGCGCCGTCCGAGGTCGGCCTCGATGTCCGCCGCCGCGGCGACGGTAGGTAGCGCACCCGGTCGCTCGTAGGTCTCGGTGCGGGCGGCGGCGATGTCGATCTCGTGACCGTCGAGCTCCACCGTGGCGGTGGCGAAGCGCTCGTGCTCGGCCAGCGTCGCCACGCCCAGGGCAGCCGCCAGCGCAACCGGGTCACCGACCACGACGACGTCGATGTCCGCCCTGCCGCGGCCGAGCAGGAGGTCGCGGACGGCGCCGCCGACCAGGTAGACGGGATCCTCGCCGGCGGCGGCGATCCCCTCCAGCTCGGGATAGACGCTTCGCAGCGTCTCGGCGAGGCTCTCTATCGGCATCCCGCGGCTCGGCATCGGTCCCTTCCCTACCATGATCTGCTCCGCGGATGGCCAGCCGACAGACAGACGGGCCCGACGGGCCGGACGCAAGACGGGAGGCGCTGAGCGCCCGCCGCGCCCAGCGGCGGCGGCAGATCCGACGCCGGCGCCTGATCGCCTTTGGCGCGGCGATGGCCGCGATCGTGGCCGCCGTCGCCGCCGTGGCCTTCACCAACGGCGACTCCGGCTCGAGCTCCGCAAAGTCGCCTGGGACTGCTTCGGGCACCAAGGCGAAGGATAGGAAGTCCGGCTCGAAGCATGAATCCTCTGGTCTGGTCCGCAATGCCACCCCGCAGCCTGACTGGGAACCCCACACCGGGCCGGTCCCGATCCTCGAGTACCACGTGCTTGGCGAAGCGCCGGCCGATGCTCCCTACCCGGAACTGTACGTGGCGCGGCCGGACTTCCGCCACCAGCTGGAATGGCTGGAGGAACACGGATACAAGGCGGTCACGCTGGAACAGGTCGAGGAAGCTTGGTACCACGGCGGCACCCTGCCGGCCAAGCCGGTCGTCCTCTCCTTCGACGACGGCTACCGACCGCAGTTCACCTTCGCTCTGCCACAACTCCGCAAGCATGGCTGGGCGGGGGTCCTGAACCTGAAGGCCGAAGGCTCGGACCTCTACGAAAGCAACGTCAAGGCGATGATCCACGCCGGTTGGGAGCTCGCCGCCCACACGATCCACCATCTCGACCTGACCACCCTCGACGCCGCCACGCTGGAAGAAGAAGTCGCCGGCTCGCGGGAGATCCTGCGCCGCGATTACGGGGTCCCGGTGAAAGACTTCTGCTACCCGGCCGGGAAGTTCGACGACACCGTGATCGCGGCCGTCGAAGCGGCGGGCTACGTCGGCGCCACCACCGAGATCCGCGGCTACGCGACCAGCGAATCACCCTACGAACTCGCTCGCTTCGAGATCCTCGGCTCCAGCGGCGTCTCCGGCCTCGCCGAAGACCTGGCCTCCGGCTAGAGCCGCACCGCGATGCCGTCGGCGGCGAGGCGCTCCTTGGCCTCGCGAATCCGGTGTCGTCCGTAGTGGAAGATCGATGCGCAAAGCACGGCGTCGGCGCCGCCCTCGGCGATCGCCTCGCTCAGGTGGGCCAGCTCACCCGCGCCCCCAGAGGCGATCACCGGCACCGGCACGGCGTCGGCGACGGCCCGCGTCAGGGCGATGTCGTAGCCGTCGTTGGTGCCGTCGCGGTCCATGCTGGTCAGCAGCACCTCCCCCGCTCCGCGCTCGACCGCCTCTTTGGCCCAGCCGACCGCGTCGCGCCCCTCGACCCGCTTGCGGCCGCCGTTGACGTAGACGCCCCACTCCTCGCCGTCGCGCTTGGCGTCGATGGCGATGACCACGCACTGGGCGCCGAAGTGGTCGGCCAGCTCGCTCAGCAACTCCGGCCTGGCCAGCGCCGCCGAGTTGACCGAGACCTTGTCGGCGCCGGCGTCGAGGACCGCCTGCGCGTCGGAGACGGAACGAATGCCACCGCCGATCGTGAAGGGGATGAAGACGTTGTCGGCGGTGCGCCGGGCCAGCTCGACGATCGTCTCGCGCTTCTCGTGCGAGGCGGTGATGTCGAGGAAGACGAGCTCATCGGCGCCCTCTGCGTCGTAGCGCTCGGCCAGCTCGACCGGATCGCCGGCGTCGCGCAGGCCGACGAAGTTGGTCCCCTTGACGACGCGCCCGGCGTCGACGTCGAGGCAGGGGATGACTCGCTTCAGAACCATGGTGGAAGCCTAGAGTGGCGCTTGAATCGGCAATGCGCTGCGAAAGGCGCCAATTAGCCACGCGCCAACGCGGATATACCCTCGGCGACGGTGAACTTGCGCTCATAGAGGGCGCGGCCGACGATGGCTCCCTCGACGTTTGCCGCCGCCGAGGCGGCCAGCGCTTCGAGGTCGGCGAGAGTGCCGACGCCACCGGAGGCGATCACCCGGGCTTCGGTGGCGGCGGCGATCCGTCCCAGCT
>DATAIY010000396.1:0-3179 GCA_036262475.1 Solirubrobacterales bacterium | reverse complement strand
GTAACCCCCACATCGCGGCGAAGATGGTGAGGATCCCGCCAACCCGCCAGGCGACATAGCCGCCGACGCTCAGCAGGTCGTGCGGGATCCCGTAGAAGAGCCGGACCGCCTTGTTGTCGCCGAAGCTGTGGGCAAAGCTGAGCCGATCCTTCAGCGTCGGGAAGCTGTGTTCGTAGCCGCTGACCTGGATCAGCGCGACCAAGCCGAAGAGCAGCGCGAAGGAGACGGTCCGTGTGCGGCCATCGGCGAAGGCGCGGCGGGAGATGGCCCTAGCCGCTGCCACCGGCGCCGTCGTCGTAGTGGTGGAGGAAGATCTCCTCGAGGCTCGGTTCGCGGCTGGTCAGCGCTACCACGGGTGCGTCGGCGAGCGCCGAGATCAGCGGGCCGATCGAGCCGCTCACCTCGCAGCGCAGCGCATTGGCCCCGGCGCGGGTCATCGCGACGCCCGGCAGCGGGCCGAGCTCCGGAGGCTCGCCCTCGAAGGTGACCTCGACCGTGTGGGCGCTGAGGTGGCGGAGGTCGGCGAGGGTGCCCTCGTCGACCAGCCTGCCCTCGCGCAAGATGCCGACCCGGTCGCAGAGCGCCTCGACCTCGCTGAGGATGTGGGAGGAGAGGAAGACGGTCTGGCCGCGTTCCTTCGCTTCGTGGACGCTCTCGCGGAAGGCCATCTCCATCAGCGGGTCGAGGCCGGAGGTGGGCTCGTCGAGGATCAGCAGATCGGCTCGGCTGGCGAGGGCGGCGACCAGCTGAACCTTCTGGCGGTTGCCTTTGGAGAGCGCTCGCACCCTCTTGTCGGTGTCGAGCTTGAACCGCTCGACCAGAATGTCGCGATAGGCGAAGTCGGCGCCACCGTGCAGAGTGGCCATGAACTCGAAGGTCTCGGCGCTGGTCAGGGCCGGCCAGAGGAAGGGCTCACCGGCGACGTAGGCGAGTCGGCGGTGGGCGGCGACGGGGTCCCGCCAGGCGTCGATGCCGAAGACCTCAGCCCGACCGGCGCTCGGCCGATGCAGTCCGAGTATGAGCCGGATCGTCGTCGTCTTGCCGGCGCCGTTGGGCCCCAGGTAACCGTAGACCTCGCCCTCGGCGACCGTCAGGTCGAGCGAGTCCAGCGCCTGGGTCCGGCCGTAGCGCTTGGTCAACTTCTCGGTTCGAATCGCGCTCGTCACCGGGACAGCCTTGCAGCGAACCCGGCGGTCCTCACGTCAATACCGAGCGGAGATCGGTGATTAGTGCGGATGGCGCCGCGTCCGCGCCAGCCTAGCGTAGCCACATGAACGGTCAGCTCGCCCGGGTCACGCCCGTCGCCGCCGTGCGGGCATTCGGGATGATGCTGGGCGCGCCCGTGGCCCCCTTCGTCGGCGCTGCGGCGTGTGCGGTGGCGGCGATCCGGGCGCTGGCCTGGGGCCGGGCGCCGGGTCGGGGGGTCGAGGCAGGAGTCCTCGCCACCGGCACTACGTCCTGCTGGTCTGGCTGTGGATGCTGCACTGGGGCGCGACCGAGGCGGAGCGGCGCCAGCCGCTGCCGGGGAACGAGATCGCACCCCGGCCCGGCGCCGGGCCGACGCGGGCGGTCACGGTCGAGGCGCCACCTGAGGCGGTCTGGCCCTGGGTCGCACAGCTCGGCCAGGACCGTGCCGGCTTCAACAGCTATGAGTGGCTCGAGAACCTCGCCGGCTGCGAGATGGAGAACGCCGACCGGGTTCATCCCGAGTGGCAGAGCTGGGAGGTGGGGGAGACGCTGCCGCTGCATCCCGCCACCGGCGTCGAGGTGGCGCGCTTCGATCCCGGCGAGGCGCTGGTCATGGACGGTTGGGGGGCGATCGTGCTCGAGCGCCAGGGGGCGAGGACGAGGCTGATCGCCCGTGGTCATGCTCCCGCCGGGCTGCTCGCGTGCCTCTACCCGGTCGGGCTGGAGATCCCGCATGTCATCATGGAGCGCAGGATGCTGCTCGGGATCAAGCAACCCGCCGAGGCGCGGGTGAGCGGCCGTCATGCCTGACGGGATGGAGACCGGGACCGGCGCGCTGGTCGAGAGGTTCCTGCCCGAGTTCGACGTCTCCGACACCGTCGCCCTCAGGGTCGACGCCAACCTCGACCGGACCTGGGAGGCACTGAACGCGGCGGACCTGATCGAGGTGGGCAGGCGCCGGCCGCTCGTCGGCCTGCTCGGCGGGATCCGGGCGCTGCCCGAGATCGCCACCCACCTCGTCCACGGCGAGAAGCCGCCCGGCGTGCCCGAGCGGATGACGCTCAGGGACACGACCGCGCCGGAGGCCGGGGCGGGAGCCTGGGTACTGCTCGGCGAGCGACAAGAGCGCGAACTCGCCCTCGGCCTGATCGGCAAGTTCTGGCGCCCCGTGATCGAGTACGCCGAGGTCGAACCGTCGGCCTTCTCCGACTTCGCCGAGCCGGGTTTCGCGAAGACGGTCTACGCCCTCGCCGTGTCCGAGTCCGCGCCGGCCGGGACGCTGCTGACGGGGACGATGCGCACCGCCACCACCAGCGAGCAGGCGCGGCGCTGGTTCAACCGCTACTGGACTCTTGGGGTCGGCTCCGGCGCCCACGTCCTCGTTCGCGGCCTGCTCGAAGTGATCAAGGAGAACGCGGAGGACCGGATCTGAGCAGGTGCGCCCCCATCCCGGCGAAGCCCAGGTCGCGCACCCCCGCCGCGACCAGCTGCACACCCTCGGGCGCGCCCTGCGTTACCACCACGAGGACCAACCCGGGCGACGACCTGCCGGCGACCCGGCGCGGGGGACGATCCTGCCGCGCCGGAGCTCGAGCACTTCGTCGAAGGCGCTGAGGTCCCGTGCGTCGTGGGTGATGACGAGCACCCCCGGACCCCTCTCGGCGAGCATCGCCAGCCGTCGCTGGAGGTCGTCGGCGCCGGCGGGGTCGAGGTGGGCGGTCGGCTCGTCGAAGATCAGGAAGCGGGCGTCGGCGAGGAAGAGGCGGGCGACCGCGATCCGCTGGCGCTGCCCGCCGGACACCAGCGCCCCCGCCTCGCCGACCTCGGTGCCGAGCCCCTGGGGCAGTGAGTCGAGCCACTCGCCGAGGCCGACCGCGTCGAGCGTCGCCGCGATCTCTGCGTCGCCGGCGCCGGCGCGGCCGATCGCGACGTTGTCGCGGAGGGTGGTCGTGAACAGGTAGGCGTCCTGGGGCGAGAGGCGGACGGCGGCG
>DATAIY010000395.1:0-2875 GCA_036262475.1 Solirubrobacterales bacterium | reverse complement strand
CGACGTCAACCTCCTGATCAACAACGCCGGCGCCGCCGCTTTCGCACCGCCGCTGAGCGCCGACCCGACCGGGGTCGAGCGGGAGATGGCGACCAACTTCGGCGGCACCTACGCGATGATCCGCGCCTGGGCGCCGCTGATCGAGGCAAACGGGGGCGGCGCGATCGTCGACGTCCTCTCGACGGCCGGCCTGGCCGGAATCCCGGCGTTCGCCGGCTACTCGGCCTCGAAGGCCGTCGCCCACTCCCTGACGCAATCTGTGCGGGCGACCTTGGTCCCCGGAGAATCGTTGTACATGACGTATACCCGGCGGGGGTCGGGACGAAATGCTGGCCCCCCGCGATCCCCCACTCCGAGCCAAGCGAGTTCGCGGCCGGTCTCCTCGACGGCGTCGAGGCCGAAGCCGAGGACATCTTTCCCTGCCGCCTCTCCACCGCAGAGTCAGTCGTCTACCCCGCCGATCCCAAAGCCCTGTGAGCGCCAGCCACACCGGCGCTCACTGGCCGCCTCTCTCTAAAGTGCGAGCCATGTCGCAGGGCTCGCAGCGGGTCGCGGTGATCGACGTCGGCACCAACTCGGCGCGCCTGCTGGTCGCCGACGTCCGCGAGGGCAGGGTCTCGCCGGTCGAGCGGCGCAGTCGGGTGACGCGCCTGGGTCGCGGGGTCGACCTTTCGTGGCGTCTCTCGGCGGAGGCCATCGAGGACACCTGCGGGGCGATCGGCGAGTACGTGGAAGCGACCGAGGAGCTCGGGGCCGATCGCGTCGATGCGATCGCGACCAGCGCGGTCCGCGACGCCGGAAACGGTGGCGCCTTCATCGCCGAGCTGCGCGAGCGCTTCGCGCTCTCGACCCGAGTCCTCGACGGCGAGGAGGAGGCGCGTCTGACCTACCTCGGTGCCACCTCCGAGCACTCGCCCACCAGGCCGACCCTCGTCATCGACATCGGCGGCGGCTCGACCGAGCTGATCGTCGGCAGCGGCGAGGAGATCTCCTTCCACGCCTCGCTGCAGGCCGGCGTAGTGCGCCATACCGAGCGTTACATCGCCTCCGATCCCCCGACCGCGGTCGAGCTCGAATCCCTCGCCGCCGATGTCCGTGGCCTGATCGAGACCGCGATCGAGGGCGGCCCGAGCGCCGAGGAGGGGATCGCTGTCGCTGGCACCCCGACCTCGCTGGCCGCGATCGAGATGCAGCTCGATCCCTACGATCCGTCCCGGGTCCACGGCCACGTCCTCGCGCTCCCCCCGATTCAGCGGATGCTCTCCCAGCTGGCATCCGCTCCACTCTCCGAGCGGGTGCAGATTCCCGGCCTGCACACCGACCGGGCGCCGACGATCGTCGCCGGCGTGGTGATCCTGGCCGAGGCAATGCGGGCCTTCGACCTCGAGCGGATCACGGTCTCCGAGCACGACATCCTCTACGGCTCGGCGATCGCCGCGGCGGCCACTGGAAAGTGAAACACCCGGCTGTTCCCTCGAGGACTTGATGGTACCGGGTGGACAGTCTTGAGCGGTGCAGCAGGACATATGGGTCAATTCCATGCCCGAACCACAAAAAGTCGGTAAGAAGCGACTACTTTGTTTTTAGTAGCTCCCTTCCCGCCGACTGGACGTATCGGACAGTCCTAGCCATACTGTTTCGACCGGGGACGAGGAGGGGTTTCCTCACCTTGCACCTGGTTAACAGGGCTTAGGCGATTGCCGCATCATGGCGCCTCCCGCCGTCTGAGCCCATCGAATACACATGGTCCCTGAAGACGTACCCCTGCCCGTCCTGAGGGGCCAGCTTGAATCGGTCGTCAGCAATGACGGCCGATTCTCGTTTTGGCCGGCTAGGCCAGGTTCGATTTGCGTGGGTAGACGACCTCGGGGTCGGTGACGACGTTTACCAGCGTTGGCCGCCCGGACTCGAAGGCGCGCTCCAGCGCCGGCCGCAGCTCATCCGGATCGCGCACCAGGACACCGTCGCAGCCGAGCGACTCGACCATCTGGTCATATCGGGTTTCCGGCCGCAGCTCGGCCGCGACCGAGTAGCCGTAGAGGAACTTCATCGGGTGGTGCTCAAGGGCCCAGATCCCGTTGTTTCCCATCACGCCGACGACGCCGAGGCCGTGGCGCGCCATCGTGTCGAACTCCATTCCGGCGAAGCCGAAGGCGCCGTCGCCGAGCAGCAGGCAGACCTGGCGATCGGGATGGGCGACCTTGGCGCCAATCGCCTGGCCGGGGCCGGCGCCGAGGCAGCCGAATGGTCCCGGGTCCATCCAGCAGCCCGGCTGGTAGGTATCGATGAAGCGGCCGGCGTAGGAGACGAAGTCGCCGCCGTCGCCGACGACGATCGCGTCACGATCGAGCACCTCCGCCAGCTCACGGTAGATCCGCACCGGGTGCAGCGGCGCCCGCGGATCGTCGAGCTCGACTCGCTCAGCCGCCTTCCTCTCCGCCTCCGCCGTCCGCAGCTCCTCGAGCCAGCGGGCGCTGCGTGGCGCGGTGCCGGCCCCCTCGCGGATCGCCCCCAGGCTCGCCCTGACGTCGCCGACCAGGTCGACCGCGGGCGCGCGGTTGGCGCTCAGGGCGTTGGGAGCGACGTCGAGCCGGATAATTTTGGTCTCCTCGCCGAAGCTGCCGCCGAATCCGAGCCTGAAGTCCATCGGGACGCCGATCACAAACGCCACGTCGGCGCCCTTCAGAGCCATTCCCCGTACGCGGCTGAAGGCCAGCTCGTGGTCGGCCGGAAGGCAGCCGCGGCCGAGGCCGTTTAGGAAAACGGGGATGCCGAGCGCCTCGGCCAGAGCCCGCATCTCCTCCTCGCCATGCCCCCAGTAGAGACCGCTGCCGGCCATTATCGCCGGGCGCTCGGCGCCGGCGAGGAGCGCCGC
>DATAIY010000394.1:0-3625 GCA_036262475.1 Solirubrobacterales bacterium | reverse complement strand
CTGCGTGAGGGGTGATGCTTTGCTTCTCGGAGGGGGATCTCGAGGGTCGAGAACTTGACTTTCATCCGTAGGGCGTGAGGGGTGGTGCTCTTGGTTGTTGGCGGCCTGAGTTCTGAGCTGAGATGGACTGAGCTTGAGTGCTGCGCCTGATCTCTTTAACTCTTAGCTGCGCTGCTCGGGGTCCTTTGTCATTCGTACGTCTATTTGTTTGTTTGTAGGATGTCTTTATGCCTCGCGACCCCGATACCTGCGATCTGCTCTGCCTCAATCTGGCGAAGGCCGACCGGGTCCGCGAGAAGCTTCCGAGCGCCGAGGAGCTAGAGCTTTGGGCCGGCGGGGCAAAGGCGCTCGGCGATCCGACGAGGCTCGCGCTCGCGCTCGCCCTCGACGACAGCGAGTCGGCCTGCGTCTGCGATCTGGCCTGGATCGTCGGGCGCGACGAGCGGCTGATCTCCCATCACGCGCGCCAGCTCAAGGGCGCCGGGATCGCTCGCTCCCAGCGCGACGGCAAGATGGTGATGTACGAACTGACCGAGCGCGGGACCGCCCTGGTCGCAGCGGTGGCAGCGCAGAGGATCGCCCGGTGAATCCGGTCGAGCTACCCGTCATCACCGGCGCCGCGGCGACCGTCCCGATCGCCTCGATCTCCCGCGAGCGCCAAGGGCAGCTCGTCCGTCGCGCCCGGTTTCTCGCTTGGCTCGGCATCGGCTGGCACGTCGCCGAGGCGGCGATTGCGATCGTCGCCGGATTCGCCGCAACCTCCATCGCCTTGATCGGCTTCGGCGCCGACAGCCTGATCGAGTCGGTCGCCGGCCTGATCGTGGTTTGGCGCTTCGCCGAGACCCGGCAGGACTCCAAGTCCGCCGAGCGCCGCGCACAACGGCTGATCGGCGGGAGCTTTGGGGTGATCGGCGTCTACGTGGCCATCGAGGCCACCCGAGCGCTGTTAGTAGGCACTCATCCAGAGGCGAGCTGGGTCGGGATCGGGCTTGCCGCCGTCACCCTGCTCACGATGCCGCTGCTGGCGAGGGCCAAGGCTCGCGTCGGCGACGAGCTGCATTCCTCAGCCACCGTCAGCGAGGGGCGGCAGAACCTCCTCTGCGCCTATCTGTCGGCCGGGCTGCTCGTCGGGCTTGGAGCCAACGCCCTGCTCGGCTGGTGGTGGGCAGATCCGATCACGGCTCTTGCCATCGCCGCGGTCGCGGCCAATGAGGGGCGCGAAGCCTGGCGCGGGAACGCCTGCTGCGACGCCTGCTGACCTAGTTTGCACGACCGGGGTCAACACGCCTTTGGAAGTCAGACGACAAGCGCGGGACCATGATCGATGGTGTCGACCACGGCACTAAGACATTGTTGAGTTCCGGGGGCAGCGCCGAGCTATTGCCGTAAAGGGGGCCGGCGCCATCTGAGAGCAGAAGCGAGACCGTCGCGACCGCTCGGGGGCTGATGTGGGCGGGAGCCTTGAGCCGCTCCACGTTAGGGAGAGCGCCGAGGTGAGCGGGACCGATAGAGGTAGGCGGCCACCGTCATTACACCTCGATCTGGGAGCCCATGATCACAGTGCGATCGCGCGGCAGGCCGAAGTACTCGGCGGCGTCGGCGGTGATCCGCGAGGTTGCCACGAAGAGGCGCTTGCGCCAGCGGGTCATGCCGGGCGCGTCGCCGATCCGCAGCTCGATCGTGGAGAGGAAGTAGGAGGCTTCGTCGACCTCCAGCGGGCACTCCAGGCCCGACTGCGAGGCCAGGCGCAACACGCTCGGGACGTTGGGCTCGTCCATGTAGCCAAAGCGGGCGCCGACGTGGGCGATCCCGTCGTCCATGTAGCCGAGCTCGTCGATCTCGACGCGGTCAGTGGGCGCCACATGCGGGACCGGCAGGGTCTCGATCGAGAGGATGACCACGTGGCGGTGGAGGATCTGGTTGTGCTCGACATTGGCGCGCATCGCCAGCGGAGTGGTCGACTTGTTGCGGTTGAGGAAGACCGCGGTGCCGGAGACCCTCTGCAGCGGCGGGCGGCGCTCGTGCAGCTCGTCGATGAAGGCGCGCAGCGATCCCTCGGCTCGTTCCCGGCGCCCGGTGACCAGCTCGCGGCCGCGCTGCCAGGTGGTCAGCACCGTGAACACGGTTATCCCGATCAGCAGCGGCAGCCAGGCTCCGTGCGTGATCTTCGTCAGGTTCGCGGCGAGGAAGAGGAGGTCGACGGCGAGGAAGGCGCCGGCGCCGATCGCCACCAGCCAGAGCGGTTTCCCCCACTGGTGGCGGACGATGTAGAAGAAGAGCAGGGTCGTGATCGTGATCGTCGCGGTGACCGCCATGCCGAACGCGAAGGCCAGCGCCGCCGAGGTCTGGAAGGCGAAGACGAGCGTCAGCACCGAGACCATCAAGACCCAGTTGATCCACGGCACGTAGATCTGGCCCACGGTCTGCTCGGAGGTGTGGGCGATCCGCAGGCGCGGCAGGTAGCCGAGCTGCACGGCCTGATGAGCAACGGAGAAGGCACCGGTGATCACCGCCTGCGAGGCGATCACGGTGGCCGCGGTGGCGAGCAGGACCATCGGGATCAGAAGCGGGTCCGGGACCAGGAGGAAGAATGGGCTGGCGATGTTCGCGGCCGGGTTGTCGAGGATCAGCGCCCCCTGTCCCATGTAGCTGAGGATGCAGGCTGGAAAGACCAGCGCCAGCCAGGCGCGGGTGATCGGAGTGCGGCCGAAGTGGCCCATGTCGGCGTAGAGAGCCTCCGCCCCGGTGATCGCGAGGACCACCGCCGCTAGGGAGAAGAAGGCGGTCCCGAAGTGGCCGGTGAGGAAGCCGAGCGCATAGCTCGGCGAGAGTGCCTTGAGGATTTCCGGATGCAGGGCGATGCCGGCGATGCCGGAGGCTCCGATCGCCAGGAACCAGACGACCATGACCGGGCCGAAGAGGCGGCCGACCGTCGCGGTCCCCAGGCGCTGGCTGGCGAACAGCACGACGATGATCACCGCCGTTATCGGCACGATCAGGCTCGCCAGGGAGGGCTCGACGACCTTCAGCCCTTCGACCGCCGAGAGCACCGAGATCGCCGGCGTGATCATGCTGTCGCCGAAGAACAGCGAGGCGCCGAAGATGCCGAGCGCCGCCAGCGCCAGTTTCGTGCGGCGTCCTCCCCGCACTCCCTGCCGCCTGATCAGGGTGATCAGCGCCATGATGCCGCCCTCGCCCTCGTTGTCGGCGCGCATCACCAGCAGCACGTACTTGAGGGTGACGATGATCGTCACCGCCCAGAAGATCAGCGAGACGATCCCAAAGATGCTCTCGGTGCTCGCGGTGACCGGATGCGGGTCGTTGGGGTTGAAGACCGTCTGGATCGTGTAGAGCGGGCTGGTCCCGATGTCGCCGAAGACGACGCCCAGGGCGCCGACGACGAGCGCCGCCTGGGCTGGGGTGCGCACCCTTGCGCTGCTGGTGTTGGCGTCGCGGCTCAGCTTGTCATCGAGTCCCAGGGGGCGGCGGGACCGTACCCGATCGCCGAGAGGCGGTCGAACTGGTCGGTGGGAAGCGCCGGCACCAGATTGCCGCGAGCCGCGAGCGCCCTTTTGCAGAGGCTGACTCCCCTCGCCCATGCACCCGAGGCCCGGATCGGGCGGGG
>DATAIY010000393.1:0-1925 GCA_036262475.1 Solirubrobacterales bacterium | reverse complement strand
CCGTCGACCTCGATCGCCGTGCAGAGAAATCGGGATACGCCGCGCTTGCTCAACTCAGCGACCGCGTCGGCGACGTCGACGTCGCTGATCTCGGTCCAGCCGGCTAGGCATACCTTGCCGTCGCGGGCGTCGACCGAGACGACGATGCGGTCGCCGTGCTCCGCCAGCGAGGCGTCGAGGAAGGCCGGGTCCCGCAGCGCCGCGGTCCCGATCACGGCCCGCTCGGCGCCGGCATCGAGCAGTGCGGCAACCGAGCTGGCGTCCCGCAGACCCCCGCCGACCTGGATCGAGCAGTCGACGACGGCGGCGATCCGCCGGATTGCGTCGAGGTTCCGCGGCTCGCCCGCTCTGGCGCCGTCGAGGTCGACGACGTGCAGGTACCCGGCGCCTTCGCCCGCCCACCGGGTCGCAGCATTGACCGGATCGGCATCGTAGGCAGTCTCGCGCTCGTAGTCGCCCTGCAGCAGCCGCACCGCCTGGCCGCCGCGGATGTCGATGGCGGGATAGAGGATCATGGTGGCGGCGCTACGCCGGGACGGAGGCGCAGACCCCGGCGAAGTTGGAGAGCAGCCGCAGGCCGGCGGCGCTCGACTTCTCGGGATGGAACTGGACGCCGAAGACGTTGTCGCGCTCGGCCGCGCAGGCGAAACGGGAGCCGTAGGCGGCGCTGCCGAGGACCTCGTCCGGTCCCGGCCGCGACGCGAAGGAGTGGACGAAGTAGAAGGGCGTCTCGGAGTTGATCCCCTCCGCGAGCCGGGACTGCCGCTCCCAGCGCACCGGCGACCAGCCGATGTGAGGGACCTTGAGGCCATCGGCGGCGAGAGCGTCCACGTCGCCCTCGAGCAATCCAAGGCCGGAGGCGCCACCGAGCTCGGTGGTCGAATCGAAGAGCAGCTGCAGGCCGAGGCAGATGCCGAGGATCGGAACACCTGCATCGCGGCGCTCGGCGATCAGCTCGTCGAGCCCGCGCTGGCGAACCCGCTCCATCGCCCGCGGGAAGGCGCCGACGCCGGGCAGGATGACGCCGTCGGCGGCGCGAACCTCGGTCGGGTCATCGCTGATCGTCGCGGTGACGCCGACGTGCTCCAGCGCCTTCTCCACCGAGCGCAGGTTCCCCATCCCGTAGTCGAGGATCGCGATTCGCGTCGTCATTCGCTCAAGGTTCCCTTGGTCGAGGGCACACCGCTCTCCCCGGGGTCGATCGAGACCGCCACGCGCAGGGCGCGGGCGAAGGCCTTGAAGCAGGCCTCGATCATGTGGTGGGCATTGGTGCCGTAGCGCACGGAGACGTGCAGGGTCAGCTTGGCGCTGTTGGCGACGGCGCGGAAGAACTCCTCGGCGAGCTCGGTGTCGAAGCCGGCGATCGAGGTCGTCGGCAGGTCGGCGTCGAAGACGCAGAGCGGGCGCCCGGAGATGTCGATCGCGCACTCCGCCAGCGACTCGTCCATCGGCACCACGGCGGAGCCGTAGCGCCTGATCTGAGCCCGGTCTCCAAGGGCCTCGTCGAGAGCCTGTCCGAGGACGATGCCGACGTCCTCGACGGTGTGGTGCGCGCCGGTATCGAGATCGCCACTGGCCTCTACCCTGAGGCCGAGGCGGCCGTGCCGCGCCAGCAGGTCGAGCATGTGGTCGAGGAAACCAACGCCGGTCTCGGCGCTTGCGTCGCCACCGTCGAGGTCGAGCGAGAGCCGGATCTGGGTCTCCGCCGTCTGCCGCTCTTTGCTTGCCGTCCGTGTACTCATCGCCTAATCATCGCTGACTCGCCGTGGACGGGGAAGCCCTCGGCGCGGGCAAGGGCGTCCACATGTGGCGCCAACTCGGCTGCAGCCGCGGCGGATATGTCGACCGTCGAGATCCGGCGACGGAAGGCGGCAGGGCCCAGCGGGCCGGTGAAGCGACCGGCACCGCCGGTCGGCAAGACGGGG
>DATAIY010000392.1:0-2012 GCA_036262475.1 Solirubrobacterales bacterium | reverse complement strand
CAGCCTGCGGCAGATGTGGGGCCGGGCCGGGCGGCGCCGGCGCGGGCTCGCAGTCTACGTCGCCGGCCAGGACGCGCTCGACCAGTTCTTCTGCCGCCACCCTGAGGAGTTCCTCGAGCGGCCGGTCGAGGCGGCGATCCTCGACCACGACAACGAGCAGATCGCCTCCCGGCACCTGATCGCCGCCGCCTACGAGTTGCCACTGAGTGACGCCGACGAGGAGTTCTTCGGGCCGGGGTGGCGCGAGCGGGCCGAGCGGCTGCTGGCGGCCGGGGAGTTGCGCCGCGCCGGCGGGCGGCTGCTGCCGCGGCGCAGCGAGTTCGTCGCCTCGAAGATCTCGCTGCGCTCGGCCTCGTCGGACTCGGTCGCGGTGATCGAGCGCGAGGCGGGGGAGATGCTCGGCCTGGTCGAGGCCGAGCGGGCCTTCACGACGATCCATCCCGGCGCGATCTATCTGCACCTGGGCCGCTCCTACGAGGTCGAGCGGCTCGAGATCTCCGAGCGGCGGGCGATCGTCTCCAGCTTCGATGGCGACTGGTACACGCGGCCGAAAAAGGAGACCGAGATATACATCGAACGGACCCTCGAGCAGCGCCAGGTGGCGGGGGTGCAGCTGAACTTCGGCGAGGTCTCGGTGACCGAGCAGGTGATCGCATTCCAGCGGGTCTCGATCTCCGACCAGGAGCCGATCGACATCGTCGCCCTGGAGCTGCCCGAGCAGAGCTTCCTCACCCAGGCGCTGTGGTACGTGCTGCCCGATCGGCTCAGCCGTGCGCTGCCGCCCGACGTCCTGCTAGGCGCCCTGCACGCGACCGAGCACGGCCAGATCGCGGTGTTGCCGCTGATCGCGATGTGCGACCGCTGGGACATCGGCGGCCTCTCCACCAACGTCCATTTCCAGACCGGGCGCTCGACGATCTTCATCTACGACGGGCATCCCGGCGGGGTGGGGATAACCCAGCGCGGCTACGAGCAGTTCGAGCGGCTGCTCGACGACGCCGAGCGGCTGATCGCCGAGTGCCCCTGCGAGTCGGGCTGCCCGTCGTGCGTTCAGAGCCCGAAGTGCGGCAACCTGAACGAACCGCTGCACAAGGCTGGGGCGCTGGAGCTGATGGGGCAGATGAAGGCGCCGGACGGACGATGAGCGGCGCGCACCGTTGGCGGCAGATCGCGGTGATCGGCTCCAGCGGCTGCGCCCAGGACTCGGAGATCGCGCGTCTGGCCGAGGAGGTCGGTAGGCGGCTCGCCGAGGCGGGCGTGACCGTGGTCTGCGGTGGCGGCGGGGGCGTGATGGAACGGTGTCCCGCGGAGCCGCTGCGGCGGGCGGCCGGGTGATCGGGATCCTTCCCGGCATCTGCACCGCGGAGGCGAACCCGTACTGCACCGAGGTCGTCGCCAGCGGCATCGGCCACGCCCGCAACCTGGCGGTGGTGGGGTCCGCCGCCGCCGTGGTCGCGGTCGGCGGCGAGTGGGGGACGCTCTCGGAGATCGGCCAGGCGAGGGCGATCGGCCGCACCGTCGTCGCGCTGCGAAGCTGGGAACTGAGCGGGCGCGACCGGATGCACGGAGGCCCGGGCCTCATCCCCGCTCAGTCGGCCGAAGAGGCCGTCGCGGCCGCGCTCGCCGCTCTGAGTTACGCCGCCTAACATGGCTCCATGTACGAGGAGTCGATCCGCGACGAGTTCACCCACCAGACCGATGCCTTCGCGAGCGCTTCGGTGATGAGCGCCGCCGAGACCCTGGGGGCGCTGGTGGAGCTGGTTCCGGCTGACGCCGGGGCAGGCTGGCTGGAGGTAGCCTGCGGCCCGGCGGCGGTCTCGCGGGCGCTGGCCGCGAGGGTGGATTCGGTCCAGGGCGTCGACCTGACCCCGGCGATGGTCGAGAGGGCGGCGGCAGAAGCGGCGCGGGAAGGAATCGCCAACGCCGAGTTCTCGGTCGGCGACGCGACCGCGCTCGGCTTCGAGGAGGCGAGCTTCGACGGCGCCGTGACCCGCTTCAGCCTGCATCACATC
>DATAIY010000391.1:0-1560 GCA_036262475.1 Solirubrobacterales bacterium | reverse complement strand
GAGCACCGCTGTTGCCCCGAACGGAGAAAGTCGGAAAGGCGCTGGCCCTGCCGCACCTCGTTCGCCAGGTTGGCGGCGGCGGCGAAGGGAAAAATCAGAGCCGCCAGCAGGCTCGCGGTAGTCGCGAGTCTCCTCTCGCATCTCGTTGGGCTTACGTCTCTTCGCCTCAGGCATGGGTTAGGCGCGGGCAGCTCCAGGATCAGCCCATCAAGAAGCGGGAGGGGGTCGCGAGTAGGGCGAATCGTCGTATCTGCTCAGTTGACATGGCTTCTCTCAGGTCCGGTCGCTGGTTGGTGGTGGGTGAGGTCCACGCGTTCGGTTCGTTAAAACGCGATCACCTGGTCGGCCCAGAGCGTCCAGTCGACCAGCTCCTCCAGGGTGGAGCGGCGCGCGCCGTCGATGAGCTGGGATTCCTCCAGACCCCGAGCATCCAGACAGGTGCCGCAGCACCGCCGACCTCAACCCTGGCGGGTGCAGGCGTCGGCTTCGCGCAGGATCCGTAGCTTGAACTCGGCGGTGAACCGCCGCCGCTTCGGCCGCTCGATTAGCTCGGGGTCGGGGGGTCCCCCCGGGGCGGCGCGCCCGCCGGCCGCTTCGTTGCGCTCACATACGGCTCGCTCCGCTTCGCGGCCGGCGGCTCCGTTCTTCTCCATCAACGACATCACGTGCTCCGTTCTCGCCCTCTAATCGCGGGGTCATGGGTGTCTCACGTGACGTTGGCAGAGAGGGTGCCATGCTGGGTGACGCCAGCCACCACACGCCATTTACACTAATCACCTAGCCTGGTCTCCCCAACCCGCCGCGGATAACGCTCCGCCGCTAGGAGGAACAGGGTAATGCCCGCCTCGAGCCGTCATGCGATGCCAGCCGCCGACGCGGCCTGGCTGCACATGGACCGCCCGACCAACCCGATGGTGGTCAACGGGCTGGTGATGCTGGGGACGGTGCCGGCCGCCGAGGCGGTGGCAGATGTGATCGACGAGCGGCTGGTGGGGCGTTTCCCCCGCTTCCGCCAGCGTGTCGTGGACCAGCTTGCCCGCGCCCCGGCCTTCGAGGACGATCCCTTCTTCGACCTCGGCAACCATCTGCACCGGCTGGCGCTGCCGCCGCCCGGCGACAGGGCGGCGCTGGAGGAGATGGTCAGCGACCTGATCACGCCGCCGCTGGACCCCGGCAAGCCGCTCTGGCACGCGTACCTGATCGAGGGCTACGGGAGCGGCGCGGCGCTGCTCTGGCGCATCCATCACTGCATCGCGGACGGGATCGCGCTGGCCGAGGTGATGCTCTCCATCACCGACGGGCCGGACGTGGAGCGGCAGCAACCACAGTCCCCACAGCCGACGCGAGGCACCCTGGGCCGGCTTGGCGCCGTGCCCGGCGAGGCCGCCTCCGCGGCGAGGTCTCTCGCTGGCGCCGCAGTCCACGAGGGCGCGACCTCGCTCGCCCACCCCCGGCACCTGGGCGAACTGGCCTCCGGCGCCCTGCGCGACGTCTCGACCGCGGCGAAGCTCCTCGCCTCCCCGGCAGACGCGCCGACGGTGCTGCGCCAGCCCCTCTCGG
>DATAIY010000390.1:0-2005 GCA_036262475.1 Solirubrobacterales bacterium | reverse complement strand
GCCTCTACTCGATGGGTCTCGTCGCCCGCGCCAGTGCCGCGCTCGCCGACGGCGATCCGCGGGCGCTGAAGCGGCTCTCGGTCCAGTTCCGCGGCATGGGGCTTCCGGAGCAGGAGATCGTCGTCTCCGGCACGGTCAAGTCGGTCGAGGGCGACCGGGTGATCGTCGACACCGTCGCCGCGCAGGGCGAGAACCAGATAATCCGCAATGCCGAGGCGGAGCTGGAGCTCTAGGCGGCGCCGCGGGAGGGCCCACCCGGGCGCCCTCGTAGAATCGGATGATGCTTTCCGAGCGCCAGGAGCTGATTCTGCAGCTGGTCGTCGACGCCTACCTTGCGTCAGCGAAGCCCGTCGGCTCGAAAGAGGTGGCCGAGCGGCCGGAGGTGGAGTGGGGACCGTCGACGGTCCGCGCCGAGCTGGCGCTGCTCGAGGTCGAAGGCTACCTGACCCATCCCCACACCTCGGCCGGCCGGATCCCAACTGACTCCGGCTACCGGCGCTACGTCGACCTGCTGATGGAAGCGCCGGCCCCGGCGCCTGAGACTCAGGTCGCGCTCGAGCTCTCGCGGCTGCGCCGCGAGGTCGACGAGGCGATGCGGGAGACGACGACCGCGCTGGCGCAGGTCACCGACCTGGTCGCGATGGCGACCGCGCCGCCGCTGGCCAGCGCGACGATCCACCGGGTCGAGGTCCTGCAGCTGCAGCCGAACAAGGTCGTGGTGATCGCGATCGCCTCGACCGGCGACGTCGCCCGGCGCGTTTTCGAGTTCGACCGGCCCGTCGACCGCGGCCTCGTCGAGTGGGCGTCGAGCTACCTGAACGAGTCCCTCTCCGGCCTCGGCGTCGGCGCCCGGATGACCGCCGGCCGCCTCGCCGACCCCGAGCTGGATCGGGTCGAGGCCGATTTCGTCGCCACACTTGGCGCCACCTTCACCGAGCTCCAGCGCGGGGCCGGCGCCGACCTCTACATGGATGGCACCTCGCGGCTGCTCTCCGAAGCGCACATCGCCGACCTGCCGCGGGCCGACGAGTTGATGACCGCGCTGGAGCGCCGCGCCGACGTGCTGCAGATGCTGCGCTCCTCGCTGGACCAGCGCTCCGTCTTCCTCTGGATCGGCGACGAGAACCCGCAGCCGGAGCTGCGCTCGGTCAGCGTCGTCGGCGCCAACTACGGCCTCGGCCACCGCAACCTCGGGGCGGTCGGCGTCGTCGGGCCAAGGCGGATGGACTACGCGACCGCGATCGCCTCCGTTCGCGTCGCCGCCCGCGAGCTCTCTCGCTACTTCGAGACCGTCTACGACGGCTGACCTGAGATGAGAGTCAGCTGATGGCGCGCGACTACTACGACGTGCTCGGCGTCAGCCGGGACGCCGGCGAGACCGAGATCAAGAAGGCCTTTCGCGGCCTCGCACGGGAACTGCACCCGGACGTCAACGACCACGATCCCGAGGCCGAGGAGAAGTTCAAGGCCGCCGCCGAGGCCTACGAGGTCCTCTCCGACGCCGAGCGCCGCCGCACCTACGACGCCTACGGGCACGAGGGCCTGCGCTCCGGCGGGTTCGACCCGGGCAGCAGCTCCTTCGGCTCGATCGACGACATCCTCCAGGCTTTCTTCGGCGGCCAGGGCCAGGGCTTCGGCTTCGGTGGCGGCGGTTCGTCGGGCGGCGGTGACATCGCCGTCGCGGTCGAAGTCGACCTGGCGGAGGTCGCCACCGGGGTCAGCAGGCAGGTCGAGTTCGACGCCGTCAGCCCCTGTGAGCACTGCCGCGGCAACGGTGCCGAGCCGGGGACGCCGATCACCACCTGCGAGCGCTGCGGCGGCGCCGGCCAGCTGCGCCAGGTCTCGCGCACGCCGTTCGGCCAGATGGTCCGCGGCGTCGCCTGCGACACCTGCGGCGGTGCCGGCAAAATCCCCGAGACGCCCTGCGAGGTCTGCCGCGGCAGCGGTCGCACGCCCGGCCACAGGACCCAGGAGGTCGAGGTGCCGGCGGGGATCGAAGACGGCC
>DATAIY010000389.1:0-4187 GCA_036262475.1 Solirubrobacterales bacterium | reverse complement strand
CCTTTAGGGTTTGCACGCATGCATCCGCGAAGTTCGACTTTTCGCCCGTGGATGCCGAAAACTGGGGTGCTAGGTCCTAAAGAAATGGCGACAACTGCGTCGGTTGCGGAGAAGTACCGACCCATGGTTCGTACGAACGTCCGGCCGGGCGAACGGCGTCTCCGCCGTCGCACCGGCGCTCAGCGAATCTTTTCGTAGATGCTGAACATCGGCAGGTACATCGAGATCACGATGAAACCGACGATCCCACCTACGAAGACGATCATCACCGGCTCGATCAGGGCGGTCAGCGCCTTGACGTTGGCGTCAACCTCGGCCTCATAGAAGTCGGCGACTTTGCTCAGCATGCTCTCCAGCTGACCGGTTTCCTCACCAACGGCGATCATGTGGCCGACCATCGCCGGGAAGATCGGGTTGGCCTCGATCGGCGCCGCCAGCGAGCCGCCGCGCTTGACCGAGGCGTAGACGTCCTCCATCGCCCGCTCGACGACGGTGTTGCCGGCGGTCTCCCCCGTCAGTCTGATCGCCTGGAGCATCGGCACGCCGGCCGACACAGAGCCGGCGAAAGTGCGCGACCAGCGGGCCAATGCGACCTTCTGGATCACGTCGCCGATCTTGAATGGAATTCTCAGCTTGAATTTGTCCCACAATTCGTGGCCGCCGTCGGTCTTCTTCCATTTGAGGAAGGCGAAGACCGACAGGAACAAGCCCGGGATCAGGATGTACCAGTAGCCGGTGATCGCGTTGGAGGCGGTAACGCACATCTGGGTGGGGATCGGGAGCGAGGAGTCTTCCCCGGGATGTTCGGCGGCGATTTCTTCGAATATTTTCACGAAGACGGGGATCACGAAGGCGACGATCGCCAGCAGCACCACGGTGGCGAATCCGAAGATCAGCGCCGGGTACATCAGCGCCGATTTGACCTGCCGCCTCAACGTGTCGGCTTTCTCGACCTGGAAGGCGATCCGGTCGAGCGTGTCCTCGAGGCGCCCGGACTGCTCGCCGGAGCGGACCATCGCCCGGAAGAGGCGGTCGAACACCTTCGGGTGGCGCTCCATCGCCTGCTCGAGCGTGCTTCCGGCCTCGACGTCGGCGCGGACCGCGGCGACCGCTTTCTTGATCTTCTCTTCCTGGGTCTGCTCCTCGAGCGTGTGCAGGGTCCGCAGCATCGGCATCCCGGAGGCGACCAGGGTCGCGAACTGGCGCGAGAACACGGCCAGCGCCCGCATGTCGACCCCCTGCCAGCGCGAGAAGATGTCCTCGATGTTGAACGGTTCCCTCTTCTCGGAGACGTCGAGGACGATCAGGCCGCGCTGGCGCAGCTGCTCGGAGACCTGGGCCTTGGATTCGGCGTCCAGCTCGCCCACCGAGGGGGCGCCGGCGACGTCCATGGCTTTGAAGGCGAAGGTCGTTGCGTCGGCCATCGCCGCCTAGCCCCCGTTCGAGTAGACAGGCGTCGTGCCCTCGCCAGCCAGGCCGTTGCCGGGCATCGGGGCGCCGGCGCCGACCAGGAGGCGTTTGAGCTCCTCTGGAACGGAGGCGCGCTGTTCGGCCAGCTTACGGGTGATCGCGCCGCCGCGGACAAGGCGCGCCAGGTCGGCGTCCATCGTCTGCATCCCGACCGCGCCGGAGGTCTGCAGAGCGGCGTAGATCTGATGCGTCTTGCCCTCACGGATCAGGTTGCGAACCGCCGGGGTCGGAATCAGCACCTCGCAGGCGACGACCCGACCCCTGCCGTCGGCGGTGGGCAGAAGCTGTTGGGTGACGATCCCCTGCAACGCGATCGAGAGCTGGGTGCGGACCTGCCCCTGCTGCTCGGGCGGGAAGACGTCGATGATCCGGTCGACCGTCTGCGCGGTCGACTGGGTGTGCAGGGTGGCGAAGACCAGGTGTCCGGTCTCGGCCGCGGTCAGCGCGGTCGAGATCGTCTCCAGGTCGCGCATCTCGCCGACCAGGATCACGTCGGGGTCCTGGCGGAGGGCCGCCCGCAGGCCGAGCGCGAAGGTCGGCGCGTCGGAGCCGATCTCACGCTGGTTGACGATCGAGTGTTTGTGCTGGTGGAGGAACTCGATCGGGTCCTCGATCGTGAGGATGTGGTCCTCGCGCTCGCGGTTGATCACGTCGATCATCGCTGCCAGGGTCGTCGACTTGCCCGAGCCGGTCGGGCCGGTGACGAGGACGAAACCGCGCGGTTTCTTGGTCAGGTCGCGAAGGATCTGCGGCACGCCGAGCGAGTCGAGGCTGGGAATCTCCTGCGGCACCAGGCGGAAGGCGGCGCTGACCGAGCCGCGCTGGAAGTAGCAGTTGACACGGAAGCGGGCTACACCCGGGATCGCGTAGGCGAAGTCCAGCTGCTTGTTGTTCTCGAAGCGCTTGCGCTGGTCGTCGTTGAGGATGCCGTAGACGATCTCCCTGGTTTGCTGCGCATGCAGCTTCGGGAAGCCCTCCATCGCTTTGATATGGCCCTTGTCGCGAATCGCCGGCGGGAACCCGGCGGTGATGTGGACGTCGGACGCCTTCGCGTCGACCATCTGGAGCAGCACCTCGGAGAAGTCGAAATCAGGCCGTGACACGGAGCACCTCCTCGAGGCTGGTCAAGCCGCCGCGGACCTTCGCGAGGCCGTCCTCGCGGAGGGTCAGCATTCCCTCTTCCTGGGCGACCGAGGCGATTTCGGTCTCGGCTGCGTGGGCGATCGTCATTTCCTTCAACTTCTCGCTCAGGCTCATCACCGAGTAGACCCCGACGCGGCCTTTGTAGCCGCTGTTGTTGCAGCGCCCGCAGCCGACCGGCTCGTTTGCCTCGATATCGGCGTGGGCGGCGATACCGGCCTCCGCCAATGCCGAGGTCGGGATGATCGCCCGCCGCTTGCATTGCGGGCAGAGCATGCGGGCGAGGCGCTGGGCGACGACGCAGTCGACAGAGGACGCGGTCAGGAAGGTCTCGATCCCCATCTCGGTCAGTCGCGCGATCGCACCGGGGGCGTCGTTGGTGTGCAGGGTGCTCAGCATCATGTGGCCGGTCAGGGCGGCCTCGATCGCGATCCGGGCGGTCTCGGCGTCGCGGATCTCGCCGACCATCACGATGTCGGGGTCGGCGCGGAGGATCGAGCGCAGCCCGGTGGCGAAGTCGAGGCCCGCCTTGCGGTTGACGTTGAGCTGGTTGATGCCGGCGATCCGGTACTCGACCGGGTCCTCGATCGTGATGATCTTCTTCTCGACCACGTTCAGCGCCTGGAGCGCCGCGTAGAGCGTCGTCGACTTGCCCGAGCCGGTCGGACCGGTGACGAGGACCGCGCCGTAGGCCCGTTTGAAGGAGTACTCGAAGCGGGCCCGGGCGGAGCCGTCCATGCCGAGGTCGTCGAGGGTGCGCTGGGAATTGCCCTCGTCGAGGATGCGGATCGTCGCCCCCTCGCCGCGCTGGGTCGGCAGCGTCGTCACCCGCAGGTCGACCCGGCGGCCTTCGACGGTAACGCCGACCCGTCCGTCCTGGGGCACCCGCTTCTCGGCGATGTCGAGCTCGCTCATGATCTTCAGTCGCGAGATCACGGCGCCGATCATTCGCTTCGGGACGTGGGCCGTCTCCTTGAGGACGCCGTCGATGCGAAAGCGGATTCGCAGCTCGCCTTCTTCGGGCTCGAGGTGGATGTCGGAGGCACCCTCCCCCACCGCCTGGGCGAGGACGCTGTAGACCAGCTTGATCACCGGCGCGTCCTCGGCGCTGACCCTCATCTCGCTGACGGCGCCGACGCCGGGCTCTTCCACCGTCCCTTCGTCGTCGTCCTGGTCTTCGATGATCGCGTCGGCGGCGGCGTTCTGGAGCGTGCCCAGGCGCGAGAGCAGAGCTTCGACGTCCTCCTCGGCGGCGACCGCGATCCGGCAGTCGAGCCCGGTGGCGATCTGGATGTCGTCGACGGCGAGGACGTTGGCGGGATCCGTAGCCGCAACGAGCAGCGTCTCCTGATTGACGAATCCGACCGGAACCGCCTTGTAGCGGCGCGCCATCGCGACCGGGAAGAGCGCCGAGGCGCCGAGGTCGACCTGGTAGATCGAGAGGTCGACGTGGTCGAGGCCGTAGCGCTCGGCGATCGCCCGCGAGAGCTGGTCGCCACTGATCGTCCCTTCGGAGAGGAGTAACGACTCGGGGGTGCCGCCCACGGTTCTGGCGGTGTCGATCGTCCGCTGGACGG
>DATAIY010000388.1:0-1690 GCA_036262475.1 Solirubrobacterales bacterium | reverse complement strand
GGCCGGGGTCACGGAGCAGCCGGTCGAGGAGGTTGCCGACGGCGCCGCCCAGCAGCAGGCCGAGAGCTACCGCGCCGGAGGTCGAGACGACTCGGGTCGCCGCGACGATGGGCGCCGCGGTCGCGAGGATCGCGAAGAGCGAGATCAGGACCGTGTGCCCTTGGAAGCTGTTACCGGGGCCGGCGAAGTTGCGGTAGAGCTCGAGGTGAAAAGCGCCGCCGAGCACGTCGACCCGTTCCCGGCCGGCGAGGTAGTGGACGGCAAGCGCCTTGGTGGCGGCATCGAGGGCGACGATCAGGGCGGCGAGGGCCAGAACCAGTCGGACCCTGGTCCTGCCCGGCAGAGGATCGGCGCCCGCTGCCACCAGTCGAGGGTAGCTGGACCCCCCGGGGTACCGGGTTCGTTCAGGGCAGCAAGACGATCTTTCCGTGGGTGTGCCTCTCCCCCAGAGCGCGGAAGGCGTCTCGAACCCGGTCCAGCGGATAGGTTCGCGCGATCGGGATTTCTAGACTGCCGTCGGCGACCAAGCCCGCGATCTCCGCGAGCAGCGAGGCGTTGGCGATCGCGTGCGTGCCTTCCCCCTTGACGCCGAGCCGCTCCACCGCGTCGTAGTCGATGATCGTGTTGATGCGCTCCGGGGCGACCCCGAGCTCGATCGCGAGGTCGACGTAACCGCCGCCGAAGGTGTCGACGAAGGTGTCGACCGAGTCTCCCGCCGCCTCCCTGATCCGCTGCTCCTGACCGTCGCCGTAGGTGACCGGAACGATCTCGTGCTCCCGTAGCCAGGCGTGGTTGTCCTCGCCGCCCAGGCCGATCACCGTGGCTCCGGTGCGGCGGGCAAGCTGGACGGCGACCGAGCCGACGCCGCCGGCCGCCGCCGAGACGACCACCGTCTCCCCGCCGCTCGGGGCGACGGCCTGGACCGACGCGTAGGCGGCCATCCCGACGACGAAGAGCGACCCCGCGACCTCCCAGGAGACCGAGCCGGGCTTCGCAGTCAACTGCTCGGCCGGCACGGCGACGAGCTCGGCCTGGCTAGCGCGCTCCTCGGTCCAGCCCAGGACCTCGTCCCCCGGGGAGAAATCGGCGACGTCGTCCCCGACCGCCTCCACGACCCCGGCGAAATCGGTCCCCTCACCGGAGGGGAACGTGGCCGGCCAGCGATCGTGCAGGCGTCCCTCGCGAATCGAGATCTCGCCTGGGTTGATCCCGGCCGCCATCACTGCCACCAACACCTGCCCCGGGCCCGCGACCGGATCGTCAACCTCGCGCACATCGAGGACGTCGACCCCACCGTATTCGTCGAATCTAACTGCCTTCATCGCTGCTCCTTGTCGTAGCTCCAGGTCGTCTAAGCCGCCGCCACCGACAGCCGATCGAGAAAGTCGAGTAGGCGGGCCCAGGCGTCGGCCGAGGCGTCGGCGTACTCCTCGAACTTGCGGTCGAAGAACGAGTGCGGGGCGCCCGGGTAGGTGATGATCTCGTGGGGGACGGCGGCGGCCTCGAGGCGCTCGTCGAACTGCTCGATGTCCACGGTCGGTATGTGGTCGTCGGCGCCGCCGAAGAGGCCGAGGACCGGGACCTTGATCTCGCTGCCGCGCTCGACCAGGGACGGGCGGTTCCCCGCTTTGCCGCTGCGTGCCGGGTTGAGCAGGCCGTAGAAGCCGATCACGCCGTCGAGCCCCAAGGC
>DATAIY010000387.1:0-16497 GCA_036262475.1 Solirubrobacterales bacterium | reverse complement strand
GAGCCGACCTCGACGTCGCGCTTGTAGATGCCCTGGACGCGGATCGGCCGATCGACCTCGACGACGCCGTGGTCGAAGTCGATGAACATCGCCCGGTCGGCGATCACGCACTGCTCGCCGATCCGCACTCGCTGGTAGGCGGAGATCGTGCACTCCTGGCCGATCACCGTCTTCTCCCCGATCTCGACCACCCCCTCGTGGCAGCGAATCTTCGTGCCGTCGCCGATCCAGACGAAGCGGCCGAAGCGGACCTCCGCCCTGCGGGCGATCTCGATTTCGAGGCCTCGACCGAGGAAGAGGAGCCCGTCGGTGCTCCAGCGCCGCCCAGCCGTGGTCAGCGCTCGCCGCCACAGGAACCGCCACAGCAGCCGCGCGTAGCGACGGTTCAGCATTCCGTTGCGGGCCAGGAAGCGGATCACGGCGGGGCAACTTTAGACTGGCGTCGATGAGCGCGGAACCAGCGAGCGACGCCGCCAGAGCCGCGCCCCTCGCCGAGCGCCTCCTCGCGGGGGACAAGCGGGCGCTGGCGCGGGCGATAACGCTGATCGAGTCCGACGACCCAGCGGGCTGGGATCTTGTCCGCGAGGTCTATCCCCGCACCGGCAAGGCGCGGATCGTCGGCTTCACCGGGCCCCCCGGGGTGGGGAAGAGCACCCTGATCGGCGCCCTCACCTCGGAGCTGCGAAAAGCCGACCGCGAGGTCGCCGTGCTTTCGATCGATCCCTCCAGCCCCTTCACCCGCGGCGCCCTGCTCGGCGATCGCATCCGCCTCTCCGAGCACTTCCTCGACGCTGGCGTGTTCATCCGCTCGATGGCCTCGCGCGGCGCCCTCGGTGGGCTCTCCGAGGCCGCGCTCCAGGTCGCCCTGGTGATGGATGCGGCCGGCAAAGACGACGTCCTGATCGAGACCGTGGGGGTCGGCCAGGCCGAGATCGACATCGTCGACCACGCCGACACGATCGTGCTGGCGCTGATGCCGGGCTCCGGCGACTCGATCCAGGCGCTCAAGGCCGGGGTGATGGAGATCCCCGACGTGATCGTCGTCAACAAGGCCGACCACCCGATGACCGACACGATGGTGCGCGAGGTTCGCGGAGTGCTCTCCCTCTCAGACGACCCCGAAGGCTGGAAGGTGCCGATCCTACGCACCGAGGCGGTCCGCGGCGAGGGGGTCGAGGAGCTGGCGGCGAAGATCGACGAGCACCGCGCGTTCATCGAGGCGGCCGGGACGCTGGGCGAGCGCCGCGCCCGCAACCTGCGCAGCGAGGTCCTCGGCATCGCCACCTCGCGGATGCGGCGCCGGCTCGAACGGATCGTCGCCGATGACCCGGCCACCGCCGGTCTGCTCGATCGCGTGGTCAGCCGGGAACTCGACCCCGCCTCCGCCGCCGCCCAGCTGCTCGAGAAGCACATCGATGACTGAGCCGTCGACGATGCCGTCTCTGGCCGAGGCGATGAGTTGGATCGGCGCCGACCTGACCGAGCTCGGCGGCTCGCGCGTCGGCCAGGTTCAGGGCTTCTTCGTCGATAGCGACAGCGGCGAGCCGACCTGGTTGATCGCTCGCCTCGGACGCCGCCGCGGCACCCGGGTCGTCGCCGTCCCGCTCGGGAGCTGCGCCGGGGCCGCGTTCGGCGTCTGGGTGGCCCAGGAGGGCGAGAAGATCTCCAGCTCGCCCGTCGTCGACCCGACCCGGCCGCTGCGTCGCGAGCACGAGTTGACGATCTGCTCCCACTTCGGGATCGGCGAGGCCGTCGGTCGCGCCGCCGAGGTCGCCAGGCGCGCCGAGGGTGAGATCACGGCCACTCCTCCCGGCGGCTGAACCGCCCTCGGCCGAGTTTCTCTTCTCGTTAGATCTGCTCCCTAGCGTGGCGGTCCAGAGACCTCTACGAAGGAGCGAAGATGTCGGTCAGACGGGCAATCGGAATTCAGGCTACGGCGGCATTGGCGATCGCCGGCACGGTCGCGATCGGCGGCTGCGGGAGCAGCTCCAGCGCCAGCACCACCGATGGCAGCGGGGAGGAGGCCAAGACCTCGACCGCGCACCACGGCGATGCTGTGAAGCATCCCGGCAGCTCCACCAAGCGCCAGGGCGGCTCGATGAAGCACCCGGGCGCCGCTATGAAGGACGGCGGCTCGTCCGCCGAACCCATGGAGGGCTGAGCCGAGATCGTCATCTTCTCGTAATCCGGAGTTGGGAAGGTTGACCAGATGGCATTGCTGATCCTCTTCGGGTTCATCGCCGGCGCGGCGACGGCGCTCTCGCCCTGCGTGCTCCCGGTCCTGCCGATCGCGCTCTCGGCCGGCGCCACCGGGGGGCGCCGGCGCCCGCTCGGGATCGTCGCCGGGCTGGCGGTCTCCTTCACCTTCGCCACGGTGGCGCTGGTCTACGTGATCTCCGCCCTTGGCCTGCCCAACGACTTCCTCCGCAAGTTCGCCATCGCCGTCCTGCTGGCCTTCGGGATCGTGCTGATGATCCCGCCGCTCGCCGCCCGGCTGGAGGCCTGGATCAGTCAATTCGCGAGCCGGGTCGGGGTCGCGAAGGGCAAGGGCGATGGCTTTTGGTCGGGAACCGCGATCGGCGCCAGCCTCGGCCTCGTCTACGCCCCCTGCGCCGGGCCGATTCTGGCCGGCGTCATCACCGTCTCCGCCTCGCAGTCCTTCAACACCGGCCGCCTCGCGGTCGCCCTCAGCTACGGGATCGGCTCGGCCGTCGTCCTCTACTTCCTCATGCTCGGCGGCCGCAAGGTCGTCGCGCCGCTCGCCCGTCGCGGCGCCGGCCTGCAGATCGCAATGGGGGCGGTGATGGTGATTGTCGCCCTGGCGATGCTGAACAACTACGACATCCGCTTTCAGAACACCATCGCCAGCGACCTGCCGAGCTTCCTCGTCGACCCGACCGAAAGCCTCGAGAACACCGCCTCAGCCCAGGCGGCGCTGAGCAATATCCGCGGTGCCTCGGCTCACGGCGTCGGCGCCAGGGCGGCGAGCGTGGCCCAGCCGAGCCCCGACGCCGCCGGCCATCTGAACCTGCCGGTGCTCGGCATGGCGCCGGAATTCGTCGGCAACGAGCAGTGGTTCAACACCCCCGGCAATCGGCCGCTGACGCTCAGCGAACTTCGCGGCCGCGTCGTCCTGGTCGACTTCTGGACCTACAGCTGCATTAACTGCCTCCGCACCCTGCCGTATCTGAACGCATGGAACGCGAAGTACGGCAAGGACGGGCTGACGATCGTCGGGGTCCACACGCCGGAGTTCCCATTCGAGCGCGAGGCGAGCAACGTCAAGGAAGCGATCGAAACCAACGGCATCCACTATCCCGTCGCCCAGGACAACGAAGAGGCCACCTGGAACGCCTACGGCAACCAGTACTGGCCGGCCGAGTACTTCATCGACGCCAAGGGCGACGTCCGCTTCGTCCACTTCGGCGAGGGCGAATACGAAGAGAAAGAAAAGGTCATCCGCGACCTCCTCGCCGAAGCCGGCAGGAAGGTCCCCCGCAAGGACGCCCAGGTCCACGCGATCGCGGCCTCGGCGGGGGTGACGACGCCCGAGACCTACCTCGGCCCGGCCAGGGCCGAACGCTTCACTAACCCGATGCTCTCGCCCGGACTGCATGACTTCAGCGCCCCGGCGGCGCTGCCCCAGAACGAATTCGCCTACCACGGGCGCTGGCGGATCGCGCTCGACTCAGCGACGGCGGAAGGCGGCTCGCTCGACCTCAACTTCGGCGCCAGGCGGGTCTACCTCGTCCTCGGCTCGCCCGGCCAGGACCGCAGGGTGAAGGTGATGCTAGACGGCAAGCCGATCTCCAGCGAAGCCGCCGGCGCCGACGTCCACGGCGGCTCGGTGGCGGTGAACTCGCAGCGCCTCTACAACCTCGTCGACCTGCCAAAGGTCGAACATCACGTCCTCGAACTGGAACCGGAAGCGGGGGTGATGGGCTATGCCTTCACCTTCGGCTAGCAGGGATCTCTCCCCAGGCGCGAGAATCGCGGCGATGGCAGAGAGCTCCAACGGCACCGTGCTGGTGGTAGACGACGAGCCGACGATCGTCGAGATCGTCGGCCGCTACATGGAGCGGGCCGGCTATGAGACCTACGAGGCCAGCGACGGGCCCGAGGCGCTGCGGCTGGCCGAGCTTCACCGCCCCGATCTGGTCGTGCTCGATGTGATGCTGCCCGGGATCGACGGGATCGAGGTGATGCGCCAGCTGCACGAGCGGCCGGGACCGCGAACCGCGGTGATCCTCCTCACCGCGCGCGGTGAGGAGTCCGATCGCCTGGTCGGGCTGCGCCATGGCGCCGACGACTACGTCGTCAAGCCCTTCTCGCCCGCCGAGCTGGTCGCCCGCGTCGATGCCGTCCTGCGCCGCGTCTCGCCACCGTCCGAGGAGGAGCCGCCGATCGAACACGGGCCGCTGCGGCTTGAGCCGGCGACGCGGAGGGTCTTCCTCGACGGCGAGGAGCTGTCGCTGACCCAGCGCGAGTTCGACCTGCTCGCCTATCTCGCCGCCCGCCCCAGCCGGGTCTTCTCCCGCGATCAGCTGATGGAAGCCGTCTGGGACTACCCGTTCTTCACCGACACCAGCACCGTCACCGTCCACGTCCGCCGCCTCCGCGCCAAGCTCGGCGACGACATCTCCGAGCCCCGATTCATCGAGACGGTGTGGGGCGTGGGCTACAGGTTCCGAGCGTGAAGCGAGCCGTCGTCATCGCCGTCGCGGCGTTCGGAGCCGGCGCCGCCGCGGTCGCCGTCCCGAACCGGATGGGCGCGACCCAGATCCTCTTCGTCGTCCTCGCCGCCGCCGGCGCGGCGCTGGCCACGGCCCTCGCTGTCCGGCTCGCGATGGAGGAGCGATCGCGACGCCAGATCGAGGACGCGCGCCGCCAGCTCGTCGCCGCCGCCTCGCACGACCTCCGCACCCCGCTTGCCTCGCTGCGGCTGCTGGTCGAGTCGATCGACGACGGGGTGGTGACGGGGGAGACCCGCGATCGCTACCTGCGGGAGATTCGTACCCACGTCGCCGTCCTCAGCGACCTGGTCGACGACCTCTTCGAGCTCTCCCGGATCGAGGCCGGCGACATCTCCTGGACGATGCGCCGGGTCGAGCTCGGCGACCTGATCGGCGACACCGTGGCAGCGATGCGGGCGCCGGCCGCGCAGCGCGGGGTGAAGCTCGCCGCCGAGCTGCCGCCCGGGCAGGTCGTCGCCCAGGCCAACGCCGAGAAGCTGCAGCGGGTCCTCTTCAACCTGATCCAGAACGCGATCCGCCACACGCCGGCCGACGGCAGCGTCACCGTGCGCGCCCGCAGCGACGGCGGCGGCGTCGAGGTCGAGGTCTCAGACGAAGGGGAGGGGATCCCCGCGGCGGATGGCGAGCGCGTCTTCGAGGCCTTCTACCGCGGCGACGCCGCCCGCGGCGAGGACGGCGCCGGGCTCGGCCTGGCGATCTCCCGAGCGATCGTCGAAGCCCACGGCGGCAAGATCTGGCTCGAAGACGGCGCCCCCGGCACCCGCGTCCACTTCACCCTCCGCGGTGCCTAGAACTGCAGGCTCTTGACCTGCAGCAGCTCCTCGAGGCCGTAGCGCCCGTTCTCGCGCCCGTGGCCTGATTGCCCGTAGCCGCCGAAGGGGGCGAGCGGGTTGAAGGCGCCGCCATTGATCTCGATCTGGCCGGTCCGGACCCGCTTGGCAACTTCGATCGCCCGCTCGCTGTCCGCTGACCAGACGCCGCCGGCGAGGCCGTAGTCGCTGTCGTTGGCGATCCGCACCGCGTCGTCGGTGTCCTCGTAGGGCTGGATCGCCAGCACCGGGCCGAAGATCTCCTCGCGGGCGATCGTCATCTCCGGCGTCACCTCGGAGAAGACGGTGGGGCGGACGAAGTAGCCGCGGTCGAGACCCTCGGGCGCCTCGGCGCCGCCGGTCACGAGCTTCGCGCCCTCGGCCTCGCCCTTCTCGATGTAGCCGCGTACACGCTCGCGCTGGACGTCGGAGACGAGCGGCCCGAGCCGGGTCGAGGCCTCGAACGGGTCACCGGGGGTGAAGGCCTCTGCGCTCGCCGCGGCGATCTGCTCGACCTCGGCCAGCTTCTCGCGCGGGACCAGCATCCGGGTCAGGGCGCTGCAGGTCTGTCCGGAGTTGAGGAAGCATTTGGCGACACCATCGGGAACCGCCTTGGCGAGGTCGGCGTCGTCGAGGATCAGATTCGGCGACTTACCGCCGAGCTCCATCGCCACCGGCTTCACCGTTGCCGAGGCGAGCTCGCTGACCCGCTTTCCGGCCCTGGTCGAGCCGGTGAAAGAGACCATGTCGACGCCGGGATGCGCGGCGATCGCCTCGCCGACGACCGGCCCGGTGCCGGTGACGAGGTTGAAGACGCCGGCGGGGAGGCCGGCGGCCTCGATCACCTCGGCGAGGATGAAGGCGTTCAGCGGCACCACCTCGCTCGGCTTGAGGACGACGGTGCAGCCGGCCGCCAGCGCGGGGGCGACCTTGGCGGCGATCTGGTTGAGCGGGTAGTTCCACGGCGTGATCGCGCCGAGCACCCCGACCGGCTCCCGCAGGACCCGCGAGTTGCCGATCTCCTCCTCCCAGACGACTTCCTCCATCAGCTTCGGCATCGCCGCGAACTGGCTGATCGGCAGCCCCACCTGGATCATCTGACTGAGCTTCAGCGGCATCCCGAGCTCTTGGGAGATCGTCGCGGCGATCTCCTCGCTGCGCTCGCCCAGCCCAGCGGCAATCGCGCTCAGATAGCCGGCGCGCTCCTCGCGGGAGGTGCGGGACCAGGCATCGAAGGCGTCGCGGGCGGCGAGGACGGCCCCCTCGGCGTCCTCGGGGGAGCAGGCGGGAACCGTGCCCATCACCGCCTCCGTGGTCGAGTTGATCACCTCGGTCGGCTCCGAGCCGCTCGGCTCGACCCACTCGCCCCCGATGAAGATCCTCTCCCGAACCTGAAGCTCCGCTGCGGTCGCCATTCCCGTTCCTCCTCCGTCGCCCTCAACCCGATGTGGGACCAACGCTAGCGGGTGGACCAAAGGGGGGCTACCGGAATGGGAAGCGTGCGGCCGCCTCGCTCAGGCGGCGGCTTTGACCCCGGCGAGGGCGGCGGACAGCCCGGGGCCGGGGACCTGGCGCGCGTCGCGCGCGTGCAGCACCTCTCCGCAGCGCTCGCAGATGCCGCGGTCGCTGACCTCGCCACCACATTCCTTGTGGACGATCAGTTTCGGCGGGCCCGCCGGACCCGTCGAGTGGCGGTCGCCCCAGCCGAGCAGGGCGATCAGCGCGGGCCAGAGGTCGAGGCCCTTCTCGGTCAGGAAGTACTCATACCGCGCCGGGTTGTGCTGGTAGGCGCGGCGCTCGAGGATGTCCTCCTCGATCAGCCGCTGCAGGCGCGCCGAGAGCACGTTGCGGGCGACTCCGAGGGAGCGCTGCATCTCGCCGAAGCGACGGTTCCCGTTCATCACGTCGCGGACGATCAGCAACGACCAGCGCTCGCCGACCACCTCCAGCGCGTTCGCGATCGAGCAGACCTGGCCCGGATAGTCGTTGTGGAGCACGGTGTGATCTTCGCACAGTTGGTTGCATCAAACAACTCACCGATGTACGCTGCGCCCTCAGTTGCTTGACGAAACCCACTTGCGTCAGCCGATCGGAGGCGTCCAAATGAGGCTCATACACAGAAGCAGGCACCAGCACCGCGGCAAGGCCCCGCGGATCGCGATAAGCCAGGAGGAGATCACCGCCGACCTTCACTATCCGGCGGACAGGCGTGCCTCCCAGCTCGTCGCGGCCGCCGGTTCCAGGCGGGTCGGAGGCCGATGAACGCCGAGGGAGTGGTGCTGGGCGGCGACGCGACCGCGACCGACGTCGCCGAGGCGTTCGTCGCCTCGAGCCCGGAGACCTCGCGCAGCCGCACCCTCGTCTGGCAGGACCCGGTGGCGACCGCGGCGGCCGGCGCGAGGATGAGCGGCATGGAGTACATGAGGGCGATCGTCGCGGGCGAGGTGCCGCCACCGCCGATCGCGGTGACGATGCGGTTGCGGCCGATAGAGCTGGAGGAGGGGAGAGTCGTCTTCGAGGGCTGCCCGGGGGAGGAGCACTACAACCCGATCGGCGTCGTCCACGGTGGCTATGCCGCGACGCTGCTCGACTCGGCCCTCGGATGCGCTGTCCACACGACCCTGGCGGCGGGGCTGGGCTACACCTCGCTCGGCCTCGAGGCCAAGTTCGTGCGACCGATCAGCCGCGACACCGGCCGGGTGCTGTGCGAGGCGAGGGTCCTCTACCGCGGCCGCAAACAGGCGACCGCCGAGGCGACGCTGACGGCGGCTGAGAGCGGCAAGCTGCTCGCCCACGGCTCGGCGACCTGCATGATCCTCGGCGGCTGATCCGATGCGGGCGCCGAAGCGCTCAGCCGGCTTGGCGCCGGGCCAGCTCGACCAGCAGCCGGACGCCGTAGCCGCTGGCCTCCTTGCCGGTGTACTCGCGGCCGACGTCCCAGGCGGTGCCGGCGATGTCGATGTGGGCCCAGGGGGTGTCGTCGACGAATTCCTCGAGGAAGGAGGCGGCGGTGATCGAGCCCGCTTCGCGCTTGGAGGCGAGGTTGGAGAGATCGGCGACCGTGCCCTTCATCATCGCCTTGAACTCGGGGTGCAGTGGCAGCCTCCAGGTCAGCTCGCCGCTCGTCTCACCAGCCTGAATGACCTCGGCGGCGAGCTCGTCGTCGTTGGAGATCACCGCCGCAAAGCTCGAGCCAAGCGCGATCACGACGGCGCCGGTGAGAGTGGCGATGTCGACGACCCGCTCCGCCCCCAGCTCGACCGCGTAGGCGAGCGCGTCGGCGAGGATCAGCCGGCCCTCGGCGTCGGTGTTGTTGACCTCGACCGTCTTGCCGTTGTACTGGGTGATCACGTCGCCGGGCTTCACCGCCGTCCCCGAGGGCATGTTCTCGGTCGACGGCACCACCGCGATCAACTCGATTGGCAGGCCAAGCTCGGCGATCGCCGCCACCGCCTCAAGGACCGCGGCGCCGCCGGACATGTCGAACTTCATCTCCTGCATTCCCGCCCCCGGCTTCAGCGAGATCCCGCCGGTGTCGAAGGTGACCCCCTTGCCGACCAGGCCCAGGGTCGGACCGCTGCCGCCGCCGGAGTAGCGCAAGACGATCAGGCGCGGGTCCTCGGGGCCGCCCAGGGCGACCGCCGCCAGGCCGCCCATCCCCCTGGCGACGATCTCCTCGCGGCCGAGCACCTCGACCGAGACCGCGTCGGCGCCGGCGGCGATCTCTTCGGCTCGGGCCGCCAGGAAGGCCGGGGTGGCGAAGTTGGCGGGCGTGCTCTGCAGGTCGCGAGCGCGGTTCTGGGCCTGGGCGCAGACGCGCGCCGTCTCTGCGGCGGTCGCCACGCCCGCGGGCGCCAGCAGCGTCAGCGACTCGAGCCGCGCCTGCGGTTCCTCGGGGTCGGTGCCGCGAAAGCGGTCGAAGCGGTAGGCGCCGAGGATCGTGCCGGTAACCAGCGCTTCGGCGGCTGCGCCGTCGTCCCCGGAGTCCGGCAACGCCCAGGCCAGCGAGCTCGCCTCCAACCGGATGGCCTCCTTGGCCGCGACGGCCGCGGCGACCCGAAGGCGCTCGGGGTCGGTCTCCTCGCGCTTGCCGAGCCCGACGACAAGGACGCGGGGCTGGTCGCCGGGGAAGACCGCGGAGAGAGTTTTGAAGGTGCCCTTGACGTCGGCGGCACCCGGCGCGTCGGCGATCGGGCTCGGCGCCGTTTCGTCCTCGTAGATGCCGAGCACGGTCAGCGCAGCATCGACCGCCGGCAACCCGCTCTGTCGCACCTCGACCTTCATCCGGCGCGAGTCTATGCATTCGCCACCGGCGCGAGGAAGCCTCGCGGTATCGTCTCCTGCCCTGGATTCGGCGCTCACTTGACCGGACCTGACCAAATCGGAGAAGAAAGGCAGTAGATGCCCAGCTCAGTCATCCTTGGAACCGCCCGCACCCCCTTTGGAAAGATGGGCGGGGCCCTGGCCTCGCTCGACGCGACCGACCTTGGTGGCCACGTGATCGAGGCCGCCCTGGAGCGTTCGGGCGTCGATCCCGAGCAGGTGCAGCAGGTCGTCTTCGGCCAGGTCCTGCAGGCCGGCCAGGGGCAGATCCCCTCGCGCCAGGCCCAGATCAAAGGCGGCGTCCCGAAGGAGGTGCCCTCGGAGACGATCAACAAGGTCTGCGCCTCGGGCATGCGTTCGCTCGGCCTCGCCGACCTCTCGATCCGCGCCGGCGACTCCGAGCTCGCGGTTACCGGCGGCATGGAGTCGATGAGCAAGGCGCCGTACCTGCTTCCGGGTGCCCGCTTCGGCTTCCGCATGGGCGATGTAGCCGCCGTCGACTCGATGACCCACGACGGTCTCACCAACCCCTTCACCGGCATCCAGATGATCAACGAGGCCAGTGACGTCTCCAACGAGCTCGAGATCACCCGCGTCGACATGGACCGCTTCGCCGAGCGCTCGCACCGGCTCGCCGCCGAGGCGACCGACGCCGGCCGGCTGGCCGACGAGATCACCGGCGTCACGATCAAGTCCCGCAAGGGCGAGAGCACGGTCGAGGCCGACGAGGCGATCCGCCCGGAGACCACGCTCGAGACGCTCGCCAAGCTGCGGGCGATCGGTGGCGACGACGCCACCCACACCGCCGGCAACGCGCCCGGCGTCAACGACGGTGCCGCCGCGATCGTCGTTGCCTCCTCGGACTGGGCCGAGCGCGAAGGCCGCATCCCGCTGGCCCGGGTGCTCTCCTACGGCACCGTCGCCGACGACTTCCCCTACCTCGCGAGGACGCCCGCCAACGCCGCCAAGCAGGCGCTGGAGAAGATCGGCAAGAGCCCCGAGGACGTCGACCTCTGGGAGATCAACGAGGCCTTCGCCTCGGTCGCACTAAACTCGGTGCGGATGCTCGGCGTCGAGGAGGTCAAGGTCAACGTCAACGGCGGCGCGATCGCGCTCGGCCACCCGATCGGCGCCTCCGGCTCCCGCATCGTCGGCTCACTCGTCCACGAGCTCACCCGGCGCGGCGGCGGCCTCGGCGTCGCGGCCATCTGCTCCGGTGGCGGCCAGGGGGACGCGATCGTGATCGAAGTCCCAGGGTCCTAGCTTGAGCCGCGCCGCGGCCTTCTTCGATCTGGACAAGACCCTGATGGCGGGGTCGAGCGGCATGCAGTTCGCTCGGGTCGCCACCCGGCAGGGGATCATCGGGCGTCCCCAGCTGGCCAGCTGGGGAATCGAGCACCTGCGCTACCGGTTGCGGGGAACGACCGATGAGCGCACCGGCGAGGTCCTGCGCGTCGCCCGCGAGCTGATCAGGGGGGTGCCGGAGAAGACGATCGCCCGCATGGAGCCGGAGGTGATGGCGGCGATTCTGCCGCGGGTCTTCCCGCAGATGCTCGACGAGGTCCACGCCCACCAGGACGCCGGCCGCCCGGCCTTCATCGTCAGCGCCGCCGGCAACGGGATCGTCGAGTCACTGGCCCGGGTGCTCGGGATGGAGGGGGGGATCGGCACCCGCTACGAGGTCGACGCCGCCGGCGACTTCACCGGCCGCTTCGACGGCCCCTTCGTCTACGGACCCGGCAAGGTGGAAGCGATGCAGAACTTCGCCGAGCGCCACGAGATCGATCTCGACGCCTCCTACGCCTACTCGGACTCGCTCTCGGACCTGCCGATGCTGCGTGCGGTCGGCAATCCCGTTGCCGTCAATCCGGACCCGCCGCTGGCGGAGATCGCCAAGGCCGAGGGTTGGCAGACGATGCGGTTCGAGCGCCTCGGCCGCCGCCTGGTCGCGGTCGCGATCACGCTGCTGGCGACGATCGCGGGCTTCGGCGGATCGCGACTGGCCGCCCGCCGCCGGCCGCCGCAGCGCCGCTTCGCCTCGCGGCGCTAGTGGTTTCCCCGGACCCCATTCGCGAGCGGAATCGGAGCCGACCGACTAGTCTTGCCGCCGCCGATGGAAGCCGCCACCGCCCGCAAGATCCGCGTCGTCGTCGCCAAGCCCGGCCTCGACGGCCATGATCGCGGCGCCAAGATCATCGCCCGCGCCCTGCGCGACGCCGGCATGGAGGTCATCTACACCGGCCTGCACCAGACCCCGGAGCAGATCGCCGAGACGGTGATCCAGGAGGACGCCGACGCGGTCGGCCTCTCGATCCTCTCCGGGGCCCACATGACCCTCGTCCCCAGGGTCGTCGCCCTGCTCGCCGAGCAGGGGGTCGACGACGTTCTGGTCACCGTCGGCGGCACGATCCCTGCCGACGACATCCCCGAGCTGAAAAAGCTCGGCGTCGCCGAGGTCTTCACCCCCGGCGCCGGAACCGACGAGATCGTCGAGTTCATCCGCGAGGGCGCGACGGAGCGCCACGAGCGCGGCGGCGAATAGCGCTCTTTACACGGATCGGTGCAGGACCCTGATTGACTGGTCAGTCAACGCCCGGCCAGCAACCGATAAGATCCCCGCCGGCAACGGGCCAGCGAGGCGCAATCCGCAGCCCGCGAAGACCTGAGAATCATCCCCCAAGGAGGCTTCAACTTGAAGATCTGCGTCCTCGTCAAGGAGGTTCCGGACGCCGCCGTTCAGAAGCGCATCGACCCGAACACGATGCGTCTGGACCGCGGCGGCGAGAAAAACCTCAATCCCTTCGATACGCACGCCCTCGAGGCGGCGATGCAGATCAAGGAGGGTGGTGCGATCCCGGTCGAGGAGGTCGTGGCCGTCACCATGGGCCCGGACTCCGCCGTCCGCGCTCTGCACAAGGCGGTCGCGCTCGGTGCAGACCGCTCGGTGCACCTCTCCGATGACGCGCTTGCCGGCTCCGACGTCTGCGCGACCGGCTACTCGCTGGCCAAGGTGCTCGAGTCCGAGAGCCCCGACCTGGTGCTTCTCGGCCAGCAGTCCGACGACGGCGAGTGCTACACGATCGGCGCCGTGGTGGCCGACCACCTGCAGATGCCCTCACTGACCCAGGTGATCAAGATCGACGTCAACCACGGCAAGCTGCGCTGCGAGCGCCAGGCCGAGTACGGCTACGACACGGTCGAGGTCGAGTTGCCCGCCGTTATCAGCGTCGGCGACGCGATCAACGAGCCCCGCTACCCGAGCCTGAAGGCGATTATGGGGGCGAAGAAAAAACCGCTCGACACCAAGGCCACCGGCGACGTCGGAATCGACGCCGGCATGGTCGGCGAGGTCGGCTCCAAGACCGCGGTCCTGGCGCTCAACCCGCCGCCCGCCAAGGAGGCCGGCGAGATCATCGAGGACGAGGACACCAACGAGACGGTCGAAAAAATCGTCGCCTGGCTTGACGAGAGGAAATTGATCTAGATGGCAGGCATTCTGGTTTACGCCCTTCACAACGACGAGGGCAACTTCAACAAAAACTCACTCGGAGCGATCTCCGAGGCGGCGAAGCTGGCCGGTGAAATCGGCGGCGACGCTGCTGCGCTGGTCGTCGGCGACATCGCCGACGATGCCTGCGCCGCGCTCGGCAACTACGGCGCCGCCAAGGTCTACCGGGCCAAGTCGGTTCCCGAGGGTCTCGCCCAGCCGATCGTCGACGCGATGGCGAAGGTGATTCAGGACGAGGGCATCTCCTACGCGCTGTTCGGCGGCGGATTGCTCGGCTTCGAGATCGGCGCCGGTCTCACCGCCCGGCTCAATGCCGGAGTGACGATGGAGGTGACCGAGGTAAGGGTCCAGGACGGCAAGCTCGTATCCGAGCGACCGATCCTCCAGGACTCCCAGATCGCCGACGTCGGCTACGTCGGCGAGACGGGGATCATCATCAGCCGGCTCAACGCCTTCGACCTGAAGGAGAGCGGCGGAACCGCGGAGGTCGTCGACGTCGATGTCGAGCTCTCCCCGTGGTCGACCAAGGCGACGATGGTCCAGCGCGGCGAGCAGCGCGGCGCCGACGTCAACATCGAGGACGCCGACATTCTCGTCGGCGGTGGCCGCGGCCTCGGTGCCGCCGAGGGCTTCAAACTTGCCGAGGAACTGGCCGAGTCGATGGGCGGCGCCGTCGCCGCGACCCGCGCGGTCGTCGACGCCGGTTGGTACCCCTACGCGGCCCAGATCGGCCAGACCGGCAAGACCGTCGCGCCGAAGTTGTACCTAGCGGCCGGCGTCTCCGGGGCGATCCAGCACAAGGTCGGGATGCAGAACTCGGAGAACATCCTCGCGATCAACAAGGACCCGAACGCGCCGATCTTCGAGTTCGCCGACCTCGGCGTGGTCGGCGACCTGCACAAGATCGTCCCCAAGCTGACCGAGGCGATCAAGGCGAAGAAGGCCGGCTGAGCGCGAGCTCAGCCTCCTCACTCACCCCGTAAAGGAGTCGAGATGCCAGTAGCACCGAGCGAGTTTCCGCCGCCGTTCGACCCGGCCGACGTGATCGGACCGCCGACGGATTCCGAGGACGAGCGGATCGAGGTTGGCGTGGCGATCGTCGGCGGCGGCCCCGCCGGGCTCGCCTGCGCCAACAAAGTCATGCAGCTGCTCGAGAACGAGCCGGAGCTGACCGAGAAGCTGGGCGAAGTCCCGGTCGCGGTGATCGAGAAGGGCAAAGTCGCCGGAGCGCACCTGCTCTCGGGGGCGAACATGAAGCCCTCGGCGATGGAAGAGCTGTTCCCCGACCTCGACAAGTCGGAGTGGCCGGTCTACCAGGAGGTCACCAAGGACGCCGTCTACCTCCTCACCTCGAAGAAAGCGATCCCGGTCAAGCCGCCGCCGCCCGGGTTCAAAAACCACGGCAACTACGTCACCTCGGTTGCCAAACTGGGCCGCTTCCTCGCCGACAAAGCCGAGGAAGCGGGCGTCTACATCCTCTCCGAGACCGCCGCGACCAAGCTGCTGGTGGAGGACCGGGTGGTCAAGGGCGTGCGCTCGGGCGACCGCGGCCGCGGCAAGGACGGCGCCGAGCTCGGCAACTTCGAGCCCGGCTCCGATGTCGTCGCCAGGGCGACCGTCCTCGCCGAGGGAACCGTCGGCCACCTCACCTACGCCGCCTACGACTACTTCGACTTGCACGGGGCGGACCCGATGCGCTGGGAGCTCGGGGTGAAAGAGGTCTGGGAGGTGAAGGAGCCGCTCGACCGGGTGATCCACACGATGGGCTGGCCGCTGCGCAAGGGCGCCAAATACAACGAGTTCGGCGGCAGCTTCATCTACCCGATGGGCGAGGACAAGATCTGCATCGGCCTCGTCGCCGGCCTCGACTACACCGACGCGACCTTCAGCGTCCATGACGCGCTGCAGCTGTTCAAGACCCATCCCTTCATCAAGAAGCTGATCGAGGGCGGCAAGCGGGTCGCCTGGGGAGCGAAGACGATTCCCTCCGGCGGCTACTTCGCGATGCCAAAGCGCCTCGCCGTGCCCGGCATGGTCGTCGCCGGCGATGCGGCGAGCATGGTCAACATCCCGACCCTGAAGGGCGTCCACTACGCGATGCACGCCGGGATGTACGCGGCGGAGACGATCGTCGAGGCGCTGAGGCAGGACTCGGTCAACTTCGAGGCCTACGACGAGAAGGTCCACAACTCGGCGATCGAGAAGGACCTCTACGAGTCGCGCAACATGCGCCAGCCCTTCTCGAAAGGTTTCTTCGTCGGCGGCGCCCTCGCCTCGGCGATGACGGTCACCAAGGGCAACTTTCCCGGTGGCCACTGGAAGCAGGAGGACGACGCCGAGAACGAGATGGAGATCGGCAAGGCGGGCGACATGTACGTCAAGCCCGACAACGAGTTCACCTTCAACAAGCTCGACTCGGTCTTCCTCTCCGGCAACGCGACCCGCGACGACGCCCCCAACCACGTCCGTATCCAGACCAGGGTGCCGAAGGAGATCGCCCAGACCTGGGTCTCGATGTGCCCGGCGCAGGTCTACGAGATTCCCGAGGATCAGATGGGGAACGGCGCTTCGGAGGTCGACGTCCACGTCACCGCGTCGAACTGCGTGCAGTGCGGGGCGATCACCGCCAAGGGGGGGCGCCTGACGCTGCCCGAGGGTGGCGACGGGCCGCTGTACCAGGAGACCTGAGGGACTCGGGATGTGGGAGCGCCGGCCCTCGGTCGTTCGGGGGGGCGCTTGCAAGTGAGGTCTTCGTTCTCGGCACCTCCCCCCGGACCACCCGGGGAGGAGCCGCCAACCCCCGGGGACGCCAGATTGCTGAATAGGCTCGGCGGATGCAGGCACTTGGGATCCTTGCCGCGATAGGAGCTTCCGTGCTTTACAACACGTCGATTGCCTTGCAGGCGATGGAGGCGCGGGGGGTGTCGGGGGAGCATTCGTTACGGGTTTCTCTGATTGGGAAGCTGGTGCGGAATCGGAAGTGGCTGGGGGCGACCGCGCTGGGGCTGCTGGGCTGGCCGCTGGAGATCGCGGCACTGCTGCTGGCGCCGTTGACCGTGGTGCAGCCGTGCCTGGCGTGCGGACTGATCGTGCTGCTGTGGCT
>DATAIY010000386.1:0-4268 GCA_036262475.1 Solirubrobacterales bacterium | reverse complement strand
CGCCGGGCCGCCGGCGCCGGCGCTCCCAGGGTCTGCACGACGAGGACGCTCTCGCTCTCGCCGCCGGAGCCGATGCGGGCCAGGTAGCGCCCGTCCGCCAGGGGCAGGGGGCCGGCGAAGTCGAACTGCGCGAATCCGAATAGCTGAGACAGAAACCGGGATTCTCCCCGGCTGGCCTAGTCTTCGCCGGCCGGGCCGCCGCCGAGGACGCCGGCACCCGGCGCGTTCTTTTCGTCGGGCACGGAGTATTTGGATGGCCCGACCGGGACTTCCGGGTTTTCGATCTGGCCCAAACGGTTGATCAGGCGCTGCCACTGCTCCGGTTTGAGCAGCGTCGAGAATTCCGATTCCAGCGGGGTGGCTTCGGTCGCTACCGGGTAGTAACCGATGTGGACGTGGTCGTAGTGGTCGGGCAGCGCGAAGCTGGTTTCGCCCGGAAGGTCCTCAAGCGAGATCACCTGGTGAGGGTGCATCGTCCCCTGTAGAGCGAGCACGTCGCGGATCAGCTTGTCGACCAGCGTTCCGGGGCCCTGATTGCCGGTCACGGGTACCCCGTTGATCACGGCGATGTCGACCGCGTCCCCGGTGCTGTGCTCGGACACGTTGCCGGACGTGGTCATGATGCTGTGCCCGCATTTGAGTGCGGTGATCGTCATCGAGAAGCCCCTCGAGCGCAGGTACTCGAGCACGGCTAGGACCCGGCGGTCGATCTGGCCGGTTTCGATGTCCTGTCGGCCGCAGGGATAGATCGAGAGGTCCTTGTCGTTGAGGACACGCTGCTCGAGCGCGTCCTTGGAGAGCAGCAGCACCCCGGCACCGCTGAGCTGGGACCTGAACGGATCCTTGCCCTTGGACCGGTAGATGGCCGTCGCTTCGAGCAGCTTCCAGCCGTCGAGGATCGGCTTCGGGTCGATCCGCGGAGCGCCGCGGCCGGCCGGCCGGATCGAGAAGTTGATGTGCGGATCGGTGCTGCCTTCGCGGCCTCCGACCCGGCCCAGCACCGTGTCGGCGATGACTTTCGAGCCGACTCGCAGCGAGCCTTCGGCCGGGGCCGGTGCGCCTTTGGTCCCGGCGCTTTCGCCCTCCGGCGCACCGCCGCCCCCAGCCCGGTCGGGCAGTGCGCGCAGCCGCGGCCGCAGATCCTGGCTTTCGACCGGAAGCCTCTTCTCGTGGCCGCTTGGCGTCACCACCGTGCGATGATCGCGGACGATCTTGCCGAGCCCGGCGTAGGTGTAGCGGTTGCCGTAGGTGTCTTCGAGGACGACGAATTTGCCGAGCTTCGCGGAGTCGCCCATCTTGCGGATGACGCCGTCGTTGACAGCGACGACCGGCGCGCCCTGAGCGGAGAAGATGTTGATTCCACGCGCCGTCGGCGAGGAGGAGATCACTTCGGCGGCGCTGCCGTAGGACGTGCCGCTGCCGGCATTAGAGCTCTTCAGCGCCGCCCGGGCCGAGATGTCGTCGGCGTAGCGAGCATTAGCGGCGATCGGGAAGTGTGCCCCCTCGGTCAGCCCGGTCAGTGATCCGACCAGGTCCGACGGCAGCCGGCCGTAGGCGCGGGCGTAGAGGAGGACCTCCTGCACGTACCAGTCGGCGTGGTTGTAGGCGAGGATCGCGTTGTAGAGGTCGTGGGCGCCGCCGGCGATCTTCAGGTAATGCGCCGCGGCGCAGATCGCGTCGACCGGGTTGTAGGGGTCTTTGCGCCCGTCCCCGTTCGCATCGAGCCCGTAGGCTTCCCAGCTCGACGGCAGGAACTGCATCCAGCCGACGGCGCCGGCGCTGGAGATGTTGAGGTTGGTTCCGAAGCCGGTCTCTATTTTGTTGATCGACGCCAGGACCTCCCAGGGGATCCCGTATTCGGCACCGCATGCCTGGTAGATCGGCAGCAGGAATGGCGGGATCTCGAAGGAGTCGATGACGAAGTTGGGGACGCCGATCGGCGCCGGGCCAAAGGGCGCGATCGTCGTGGTCGGGTTGGAGGTGGTCGGGGCGCCGCCGATGGAGAACTGAGAGCCGCCGTTGCTGCCTTCGGCCAGCGGCTGATCGCCGCCACCGGTCGCGCTCGGCGCGCCGACCCCGCCGCTGTCGCCGCCCCCGCCGCTCGAGTCGCCGATGCTTTCGTTGTGGGTGACGCCACCGCGGACGTCTTCGACGACGGTGGAGTTGCCGTCGATCGTGCTCCCCTTCTGGACCAAGGCGGGATGCTTCTTGACTTCCTGGGCCGGCCCCGAAGTCGCGCCGCCGCCGGCCGCTTCGGTGGCCTCGTTGGTGTCGGCCGGCGAGGCGCAGTCGGGGTCTTCGAGGTCTTTCAGGCCATCGCCGTCGTCGTCGATCCCGTTGGCGCAGGCCGGGGCCTGCAGCGCCGGGATCGCGGTCGTGGCCGTCGTCGCATTGGGGGCGACCGGTGCGCTTTCGCCCAGCGGGTCGGCTCCGGCGATGCCGACGCCCAGCGCCGAGAGCGCCAGGAAGCTGGCGAGCACGACGATCAGTGCGATCTTGGTTCTCATCCCAGTACGCCTCGATACTCGCTGCTGCGAATCACGGAAATTCCGACCCTGCCTCCCCGAGCGACTCGAGAGCCCACGCTACCCGTTCACCGATGGGGAAACAACGGCACGCGCCGCCCCCCAACAAGCCCTTAATCAACTGCCGCGTCATGCCTGCAGATCGCAGCGTTTCAGCCGAATCGGATGGGCTCGTTAAGCTGGGGTCAACGAGAGGTAGGCGGGCGTGACCGATAACGATGACGAACAGGACGGGCTGAGGGCCCGTTCGGAGCAGGCGATCGGCGAGCTGGCGCAGGCGCTGATCGACAATCCGACTCTTCACAACGCGATCTCCGCCGCCTTCGGCGCGCGCGAGAAGGCGATCGAGGCCCAGCAGTTAGCGATGGGCGCCCTCAACCTCTCCTCCGCCACCGATCTCGAGCGCCTGGAGCGCCGTCTGCGCTCGTTTTCTCAACGGCTGGAGGATGTCGAGGAGCAGATCGACCAACTGGCCAGGGACATCGGCGCGATCCGCCGTCAGGCCGCCGAGAACGGCAAAGACTAACCCTCGACTTCAGGCTGAGAATACGCGGCTGGCGGCGCCTCCCGCGGTTTTCGCGGCAAGCTCAGTCCCCCCGTCGTCGAGGGAGCCGCCCGCCACCGTCTCGGTGACTATCAGGACCGCTGCGACTGCGATCCCAAGCGTGCGTCCGCCGGCCAGGAGCGCCGCCGTCTGCATGTCGGCGGCGTCGCCCTCCCCGACCGGCGCCGGGGCGCCGCCGACGTGCAGCGTGTCGATGCTGGCGACGGTCGCCTTCCGGCACGCCGCCCCCAGCTCCCGCCTCAGCCCCGAGGACAGCTCGGCGTCGGGAAGGACCACGGCTCCCGCTCGTCCCCCGGGCCCCGCCCAGGCATGGGCCTCGACGATCGCCAGCAGCTCGCCGAGCCGCAGCTCCGGATCGAGCGCGGAGCAGGTGCCGACCCGAATCGCGCGGCGGACGCCGAGCTCGGCCAGGTCGGCCAGCACCAGCGCCGCACTGGGGCCGCCCATCCCGGTCGCCTGCACGGTCAGCGGGCCGCCTCTCGTCGATTTACCCGAGTAGCCCCACAACCCGCGGGCGTGGTTGCACATCTTCGGCTCCTCGAGTAGCTCCTGAGCCAGCATCAGCGCCCGGCCGGGATCGCCAACGAGGACCGCGTCAGCCGCGATCGGGGCCGTGGGACGGAGTCGCGCTGGCATCGGAACGGCCGAGCCTAGTGCTCCGGGCGCGACCTTCGCCAGTCGCGAGAAATGAGATCGCGGATTTCCTTCAGCCGTCTAAACATGGCTTTCGGACCCTCCATAACGTGGTTCGCAGCCCGGCTGGTCCGGGCGCTGTCCGTCCAAACGCTGTCCGTCCAATCGTCCCAACGCAGTGTCAATCGTCCAAGCCCGACCACCGAGCGTCTCCCAGGTGGGCTAGGAGCAACCGGATTGAGAAAGATGCTGATGATCGCTGCCCCGTGGCCGCGATCGCCACGCTCGACCTACCGGGCGCCGCCTTCGGCGCCGAAACGCCAATCCTGGATACCACGGAAGCGAGCATCAACGCGATGTGGGTGATCGTCGCCGGTGTCCTGGTGATGTTCAGGCAGGCAGGCTTCCTGCTGCTGGAGGTCGGTTTCTCCAGGGCCAAGAACGCCGGAGCCGGCGTCGCCAAGGTGATCGTCAACTGCTTGATCGCGTCGCCGGGGGCCACGGCCTCTTCCTCAACCTGGGCTCCTTGATCGGATATCCGGAGC